>NZ_JAKRMZ010000005.1:0-102432 GCF_022345915.1 Corynebacterium sp. ACRQP
TTTCTGGCGGGTTCGGCGGGGGTGGCCGGGGTGGCGTCGACAGGCATGCTGCTTGCAGCTTGCGACGACGAGCCGAGCAACTCCGAGCCGAACACCGAACCGTTGACGGAGGCGTCCGTCGCCTTCGACGGTGCCCACCAGGCTGGCATCCAGACGCCGACGCAGGCGTCGCTCAACCTGGTCGGGTTCAACCTCAGGGATGGGGTGGACGCTGCGGGCGTCGTCAGGCTGATGCGCCTGTGGACGGAGGACGCCCGCGAGCTGACCGCCGGCCGCAACCCGCTGTCCAGCCTGGAGCCGGAGATGGTGCAGTGGCCCGCCAACCTCACCATCACCTGCGGGTTCGGCGAGCGCATTTTTGATCTTGCGGCGCCGGAAGCCAAGCCAAAGTGGCTGCACGACATCCCCGCGATGCCGCGCGAAGAGCTGCGGTCGGAATGGGGCCAGACCGATCTGGTGCTGCAGATCTGCTCCGACGACCCGGTGATGTGCGCCTGGGCGCTGCGCCACATGTCACGCGCCGGCATGGACTACGTGGAAACCGCCTGGCTGCAGCAGGGGTTCATGCACGCGTTCGGCTCCATCCCCAAAGGCCAGACGCCGCGCAACCTCTTCGGCCAGGTGGACGGCACGGTCAACCCGCGCTCGGACGAGGACTACGCCGAGCAGGTGTTCGCGGACGACGGCTCGTCGTCGCTCGTGGTGCGCCGCATCGCGATGGACCTCGACGACTGGGAGCGGCTGGACCGCACCTCCCGCGAGGTTGCCGTGGGGCGAAAGCTTTCCGACGGCGCTCCGCTGACCGGCGAGGACGAGTTCGATGCGCCGGACATGGACGCGTTGGACGAATACGGGCTGCCCGTCATCGACAAGAACTCCCACATGGCGCGCGCCATGCCGCCTGCGGACCACCCGGAGCAGAAGTTCTTGCGCAGGCCGTACAACTACTCGCTGCCGCCGGCGCCCGGCGAGCTGTCTGACGCAGGCCTGGTCTTCTTGGCCTACCAAAAGGACCCGGACGTGCAGTTCACCCCCGTGCTGCAACGGCTTTTGGAGGTGGACCGGCTCAACGAATGGACCACGCACATCGGATCCGCGGTGTACTGGATCCCGCCGGGCACACGGGAGCCCGGTGGTGAGGCAAGCGGCGACGCGTTCTGGGGCGAAACAGTGCTTTCCGGCGCCCGGGGGTAGAATCCCTGGCGTCCGGCGCGCCACCTGCGCCGTCGGGAGAGAACGTAGAAGATGGGCGGCGTCCAGGTATGACGCAGCCCAGTGACGCGCAAAGGAGCGCACGACAGATATGTCTACCGAAGCAGCAGTCGAGTTCGCACCGTTCGAGGTTCCCGCCGGCACCGCCGTCGGCGCCGCCATGCGGGAGCTGAACCTGCCGAACAAGGGGGAGGACGCCGTCGTGTGCGTCCAGGACGAAGCGGGCGAGCTGAAAGACCTCTCGCACGTCCCCGAGGCCACCGCGACGTTCACGCCGGTGCCGGCAAACACTGAGCTCGGCCGCTCCGTGATCCGCCACTCCTGCGCCCACGTGCTCGCCCAGGCCGTGCAGGCCGAGTTCCCCGGCACCAAGCTGGGCATCGGCCCGGCCATCAACGACGGCTTCTACTACGACTTCGATGTTGCGGAGCCGTTCACGCCCGAGGATCTGAAGACGCTGGAAAAGCGGATGAAGAAGATCATCAAGCAGGGCCAGAAGTTCGTCCGCGGCGTCTACGCCTCCGCGGAGGAGGCCGCGGAAGACCTCAAGGACGAGCCGTACAAGCTCGAGCTGATCAACGACAAGGGCAACGTCGACCCTGACTCCGACGAGGCCACCGAGGTCGGCGCCGGAGAGCTGACGCACTACGACAACGTCAACCCGCGTACGAACGAGGTGGAGTGGCACGACCTGTGCCGCGGCCCGCACGTGCCCACCACGAAGTACATCCCGGCGTTCGCGCTGACCCGCTCGTCCGCCGCCTATTGGCGCGGCGACCAGAACAACGCCGGCCTGCAGCGCGTCTACGGCACCGCTTGGGAGTCCAAGGAAAAGCTCGAAGAGTACATGACCATGCTCGAGGAGGCGGAAAAGCGCGACCACCGCCGCCTGGGCAACGAGCTGGACCTGTTCTCCTTCCCGGACGAGGTCGGTTCCGGCCTGCCGGTGTTCCACCCGGACGGCGGCATCGTGCGCATGACCATGGAGCAGCACTCGCGCGAGCGCCACGTCGCCGCCGGCTACTCCTTTGTCAACACCCCCCACGTGACCAAGGGCGACCTGTTTAAGAAGTCGGGCCACCTGGACTGGTACGCCGACGGCATGTTCCCGCCGATGAAGCTCGACGGAGAGGTCGACGAAGACGGCAACGTGACCAAGCAGCCGGTGGACTACTACACCAAGCCGATGAACTGCCCGATGCACAACCTCATCTTCGACTCGCGCGGGCGTTCTTACCGCGAGCTGCCGCTGCGCCTGTTCGAGTTCGGCACCGTCTACCGCTACGAGAAGTCCGGTGTGGTCCACGGCCTGACCCGCGCCCGCGGCTTCACGCAGGACGACGCCCACATTTACTGCACCGAGGAGCAGCTCGAAGAAGAGCTGACCAGCGTGCTGGAGTTCATCATCTCCCTGCTGCAGGACTACGGACTGGACGACTTCTACCTGGAGCTTTCCACCAAGGACCCGAACAAGTACATCGGCGACGACGAGATCTGGGAGCGCTCCACCAGCATCCTGGAATCCGTGGCGAAGAAGTCCGGCCTGGAGCTCGTTCCGGACCCGGCGGGCGCCGCGTTCTACGGCCCGAAGATTTCCGTGCAGGCGCGCGACGCCATCGGCCGCACCTGGCAGATGTCCACGGTGCAGCTGGACTTCAACCTGCCCGAGCGCTTCGACCTGACGTACACCGCCTCGGACGGCTCGAAGAAGCGCCCGGTGATGATCCACCGCGCACTCTTCGGCTCCATCGAGCGCTTCTTCGGCGTGTTGCTCGAGCACTACGCCGGCGCTTTCCCAGCATGGCTGGCCCCGCACCAGGTGGTGGGCATCCCGGTGGCTGACGCGTTTGCCGACCACCTCGACGGTGTCATCGGTGCTCTGCGCGAGCGCGGCATCCGCGCCGAGGTGGACCACTCGGACGACCGCATGCAGAAGAAGATCCGCACCCACACCACCTCCAAGGTGCCGTTCATGCTCCTCGCCGGCGAGCGCGACGTGGAGGCGAACGCGGTGAGCTTCCGCTTCCTCGACGGCAGCCAGATCAACGGCGTGCCGGTCGATCGCGCGGTCGAGCTGATCACGGACTGGATCACCGCCAAGCGCAACGACCAACCGAGCGAGGACACCGTTGCAGCCGGCAACTAACGGGGAGACCTACGTCGATACCGGCGTGGGCGACCCGGACCGTCTTGCCCGTCTGTGGGCGCCGTACCGCTCCAGCTACATCACCCAGATGCCGGCGGGGGAGGAGACGGGGGAGGCCGAAGGATCGTCGAGAAGCAAAGGCGATCCCTTCCTCGACATCCCGGAGATGAGCGACGAGGACGGCCTGATCGTCGCGCGCGGGGAGACGGTGTACGCGGTGTGCAACCTGTACCCGTACAACGCCGGGCACCTGATGGTGGTGCCGTACCGCAAGGTCGCCGAGCTTGAAGCGCTCACCGACGCGGAGACAGCCGAGCTGATGGCGTTTGCGAAGCACGCGGTGAAAACACTCAAGCGAGTGTCCAAGCCGGAGGCGATCAACGTCGGGCTCAACCTGGGCAAGGCCTCGGGCGGGTCGGTGGGCGACCACCTGCACCTGCACGTGGTGCCGCGCTGGGCGGGCGACGCGAACTTCATGACCGTCATCGGCGGCACCAAGGTGCTGCCGCAGCTGCTGCGGGAAACACGGGCGCTGCTTGCCGAAGGCTGGCGCGAAGTCCACGAGATGGAAGCAGGTGAACGCGATGCTTAGCGTGCATGGACGCAAACCCGCCGCTGTGGTGGTTGAGCCGGTGGCGAAGGGGCTGCTGAAGATCGGACTGACGCCGAACGCAACAACTGTTGCGGGCACCGTGCTGACCATGCTGACAGCGATGGTGCTCATCCCCACCGGCCACCTGGTGTGGGCGGCGGTGCTCAGCCTGCTCTTCGCCGCCTTCGACATGGTCGACGGCACGATGGCCAGACTGCGCGGCGGGGGCACCGCATTCGGTGCGACGCTAGACGCGAGCTGCGACAGGCTTACCGACGGCGCGCTGTTCGGCGCGATCGCGATGTGGCTGATCTACGTCGCGGACGCCGCGCCCGTCAATGTGGCGGTGTGCCTGGCGGTCATCGTGCTCTCGCAGACCATCAGTTACATCAAGGCGCGCGGCGAGGCAGGCGGGTTGAAGATCGTCGGAGGCCTGATCGAACGCCCTGAACGGTTGATCCTGGGCCTCGGCGGCATCGCGCTGGAAGGCTTCGGCGTGCCAAACGCCGTGGTGGTTTCGCTGTGGATCCTGCTGATCGGGTCCGTGATCACTGTGGTCCAGCGCCTGATGTTCGCCGGGCGCGACAGGGGAGCGGACGCGAAGATTGCGCCGCCGGCGGGAGCGTAAATGGCTTCCGTGCGGGAGCGAATTGTCGCCGCGGGCTACATCGCCGGCTGGATAATCGTCGGCGCGCTTCCGCAGCGACTGACCGCGCGGGCCGCGCAGTGGGCCGCTGACCGGGCCTCTGGCGACGGCGCGGGCATGGAGATGCTGCGGCGCAACCTCACCCGCGTGGTGGGGCCGGAAAACGTCACGCGGGAGTTGGTGCGCGACGCTACGCGCTCCTACGCGCGCTACTGGCTGGAGGCCTTCCGCCTGCCGCGAATGGTGGGCGACCCGGGGTTGAACGCTGCGCTTTCTGCCGGGGTGGTCGGCCGCGAACACCTCGACGCCGCCGTGGCGCGCGTCAAAGGCGTCGTGCTCACGCTGCCGCACACCGGCAACTGGGACATGGCGGGAACGTGGCTGGCTGAAAACTATGGAGGGTTCACCACCGTCGCCGAACGGCTCGAGCCCGAAGCGCTGTTTGACGCCTTCGTTAAGTTCCGGGAGTCGCTCGGCTTCGAGGTGGTGCCGCTGACAGGGGGCGAGCAGCCCCCGTTCGAGCGGCTGAAGGAAGTGCTGTTAGACGACGGGATCGTGTGCCTGCTGGGGGAGCGGGACTTCTCGCGCCACGGGGTGCCGGTGACGTTCTTCGGCGAGGAAACGACTTTTCCGGCGGGCCCGGCCAAGCTAGCGCGGGACACCGGCGCGACACTGCTTGTGGCCCACTCCTGGTTCACGGGCACGTGGCGCAATCCCGGCTGGGGCTTCAGTATCTCCGCCCCGGTGGAGGCGGCAACGCTCGAGGACACGGCGCAGCGGGTGGCCGACCAGTTTGCAGAAAACATCGCCGCCCATCCGACGGACTGGCATATGCTGCAGCCGTTATGGCCCTCAGACAGGCCGCAGCCGAGCCGTCGCAGGGAGCTGGAGCGGCGGTCGCGCGAGCATCCCAAACGGAGGAGGTAGCCGAGGTGCGGATTGGTCTGGTGTGCCCGTATTCCTTCAACGTGCCGGGCGGCGTTCAAGCCCACGTGCTTGACCTTGCCGCCCAGCTGCGCACAATGGGCCACCACACCGAGGTACTCGGACCGGCCTCCGACAGCGTCGACCTTCCGGAGTGGGTGACCCGCGGCGGTATCGCCGTGCCGGTGCGCTACAACGGCTCGGTCGCGCGGCTGTCCTTCGGCCCTCAGGTGCGCCGCACCACGCGCCAGTTCGTCGAGCGCGGAAACTTCGACATCCTGCACGTGCATGAGCCGAACTCGCCGAGCTACTCCATGGCCGCGCTGCGCATGGCCACCGGCCCGATCGTGGCCACGTACCACGCCTCGGCGGATTCCTCGTACGCACTCAAACTTGCGTTGCCCGCGCTGCGCGGCAGTCTGGAAAAGATCCGAGCCGGTATTGCGGTCAGCGAGGAGGCGTGGCGCTGGCAGTCGCAGCAGGTGGGCACCGACCCCGTGATCATCCCCAACGGCGTGGACACCGCCCGGTTTGCGGCGGCGCGGCGCGTTTCGGGAAACCAGGCAAGGCCAGAAGTGGTCTTCCTGGGGCGATTGGACGAGCCCCGCAAGGGCCTGGAGGTGTTTTTGCAGGCTGTGGACCAGCTTCCGCAAAAGCCCCGGGTCACGGTTATTGGAGCTGGCGCGCCCCGCGAGGTCGAGGGCGTCGAATTTACGGGCCTGGTCTCCGAGGCGGAGAAGGCGGAGATCCTCGGTCGCGCGGACATATTCGTCGCGCCGAACCTCGGCGGTGAATCCTTCGGGATCGTGCTCGTGGAGGCGATGGCCGCCGGCTGCGCCGTCGTGGCCAGCGACATTCCGGCGTTCGCCGCGGTCTGCGGCGAGGGTTCGGGGGTGTTGTTTCCTCCCGGCGATGCGTCGGCGCTCGCGCAGCAGTTGCAGTTGCTTATCGACGACGCCCCGCTCCGCGCCGACCTCGCCACCCGCGGCGTGAGGCGGGCCGAAGACTTCGACTGGTCCGTTGTGGCACGTCAGGTGCTGGCGGTGTACGAGGCTGTGTCGATCGGGGAGAAGGTCGGGGTGGAAGGATGGCTATGACTTTGGTGTGGATCGCCGTGGCGGTGGTGGTGACGCTGCTGGCTGCGTGGGCCTACAACACGGCGCAGCGGCTCAACCGGCTGCACATCCGGCTCGACCGTTCGCGCGACGCCTTGCAGGCGGCGCTGGACCGGCGCTGCGCTGTCATCGCTGCCATTTACCCCGAGCTTCGTTCCGCCGTGGAAGATGCGGAGCACGTCAGGATGACACCGCAGGACATACACACACGTCTTACGCAGGAGGAGCAACTCTCGGCCCAGGTGGCCGAGCGGATCGCAGGCAAGGAGGCGCCGGGCGCGCTCAGTGACGCGGACATCCGGGTTGAGCTGGCGACGCGGTTCTACGACGACGCTGTGGCGGATACGCGTGCGCTGCGCCTTCGGCCGTCGGTAAGCATCTTGCGTCTCGGAGGCACGGCGGCATTGCCACAGTTTGCGCGAGGTGACCGGTAAGAGCTTGATTGAGGCGGTGCGTATAATGCCGTCTGTTACACGTCAACCGAGGAAAAGGGGTGCGTTATGTCGGGCCACTCAAAGTGGGCAACCACGAAGCACAAGAAGGCCGCAAACGACGCGAAGCGGTCGAAGTTGTGGGCGAAGATGATTAAGGACATCGAGGTCGCAGCACGAACCGGCGGCGGCGACCCGGCTGCGAACCCCACCTTGGACGACATGATCCGCAAGGCCAAGAAGGCCTCGGTGCCGGGCGACAACATCGAGCGCGCCCGCAAGCGCGGCTCCGGTGAGGAAGCCGGCGGCGCGAACTGGGAGACCGTGATGTACGAGGGGTACGGCGTCAACGGCGTCGCCGTGCTCATCGAGTGCCTAACGGACAACCGCAACCGAGCGGCCACCGAGGTGCGCACCGCTATGACCAAGAACGGCGGCAACCTGGGCGAGTCCGGTTCTGTCGGCTACATGTTCGAGCGCACTGGTGTGGTGACCATCCAGAAGGGTGAGCTCAGCGAGGACGACGTGCTCATGGCGGTGCTCGACGCCGGAGCTGAGGAAGTCAACGACCTCGGCGATGAATTCGAGATCACCTGCAAGCCGACCGACCTGCCGGCGGTGCGCGAGGCGCTCGGCGGCGAGGGCATTGAGATCGAAGACGCCGGGCAGGAGTTCCGTGCCGACGTTGAGGTCGAGGTTGACGCTGAGAGCGCGAAGAAGATGATGCGCATCATCGACGCCCTCGAAGACTCCGACGATGTGCAAAATGTCTACACCAACATGAGCATCTCCGACGAAGTGGCCGCGCAGCTCGAGGACTAGATCCGATTCGCGTAAACGCCCGTGCCGCTGACTGTGGCGCGGGCGTTTGCTGTGTCTACTGTGGTAGAACATATGTGTCACATGTGCGGAAAGGAGAGGCAATGTCGCTGGAGGGTCTGCGGGTCATGGGCATCGACCCTGGCTTGACGCGGTGCGGTCTTTCCGTGGTGCAGGCGGGACGTGGCCGCCAAATCATCCCCGTCGCCGTCGGCGTCGTGCGCACCCCGTCTACCGCGGAACTCGCGGAGCGTCTTTTGCGCCTCTCCCGCGCCGTAGGCGAATGGATCGACGACTACCAGCCAGACGTCATCGCCATGGAGCGCATTTTCGAGCGGGGGAACGTCTCCACGGTCATGCACACCGCCCACGCTGTGGGCGTGATGGTGCTCGCCGCCGCGGAGCGCGGGATCCCGGTGCACATGTACACCCCGTCCGAGGTAAAGAAAGCCATCTCCGGCAACGGCAGGGCGGACAAGAAGCAGATGACTGCGATGATCACCCGCATTCTCGGACTGTCCGAGGCACCGAAACCCGCGGATGCGGCAGACGCACTGGCCATCGCGGTGTGTCATTGCTGGCGCGCCCCCTTGATCGCACGAACCAACCAGTTGACCATGAAAGCGGCGAACCAATGATTGATTCTCTCAACGGCGAAGTGCTCACCATCGGGCTCGACCACGCAGTGATCGAGTGCTCCGGCGTGGGCTACCGCTTCTTGGCCGCACCCCAGACGCTGGGCCGTCTCACCCGGGGCGAGACATGCCGGGTGATGACGTCCATGGTGGTCAAGGACGACGGTGTGACCCTCTACGGCTTCGGCGACACGGACACCCGCGAGATGTTCCACAAGCTGCAGACCGTCTCCGGGCTGGGCCCGAAGCTTGCACTTGCCACCCTTTCTGTCTTCGAACCGGGGGAGTTGTCCTCCCATATCGCGTCCGGGGACGTGAAGGCGATTCAATCCATCCCCGGTGTGGGCAAGAAGATGGCGGAGCGCATTGCCCTAGAGCTCAAGGACAAGGTGGAGGCTTTCGTGCCGGTGGGCGACGCTGCAGCTGCCGGCGGACCCGCCACTGCCGCAAAGGGCACTTCGCTGGTCTCCGAGCAGGTGGTCGAGGCTCTCGTCGGGCTGGGCTTCCAGGAGCGATCGGCAAGGCCGGTGGTGGATGCGCTGGTGCAGGAGAACCCGGACGAAGACGCGTCCGCGTTGCTGCGCCAGGCGCTGAGCCAGCTGGGCAAGAAGTAGGGAGGCAGCCGTGTCCGACGTGGAAAAGACAGAGTTTGAACTGCCGGACGGGTTCGCGGCGAAGCCGCCGTCGCCAGTAGACGCGCATGCGCAAGCAGACGAGCACGACATTGAGCGTTCGCTGCGCCCAAAGTCGATCAACGAATTTATCGGCCAGCCAAAGGTGCGCGAGCAGCTCAACCTCGTGCTCGCGGGCGCGCGAAGCCGCGGTGTGACCCCGGACCACATCCTGCTGTCCGGCCCGCCCGGGCTGGGCAAGACCACCATGGCCATGATCGTCGCGCAAGAGCTGGGCACCTCCCTGCGGATGACATCTGGCCCGGCCCTCGAGCGGGCGGGTGACCTCGCGGCGATGCTGTCCAATCTGATGGAAGGCGACGTGCTTTTCATCGATGAAATCCACCGCATCGCCCGCCCGGCTGAGGAAATGCTCTACATGGCGATGGAGGATTTCCGCATCGACGTCATCGTGGGCAAAGGCCCCGGTGCGACGTCGATCCCGCTGGAGATCCCGCCGTTTACCCTCGTCGGCGCCACCACCCGCGCCGGCATGCTCACCGGTCCTTTGCGTGACCGCTTCGGCTTTACCGCGCAAATGGAGTTCTACGACGTGGAGGACCTGACCAAGGTGGTCAGCCGCGCCGCGCAAATCTTGGGGGTCGGCATAGACACCGATGCCGCGGTGGAGATTGCCTCGCGCTCCCGCGGCACCCCGCGCATCGCTAACCGTCTGCTGCGGCGCGTGCGCGATTTCGCGGATGTGCACGGCGACGGCCATGTCGACCTTGGTGCCGCGCGCTCGGCGCTGAGCGTGTTCGACGTGGACGAGCTCGGCCTTGACCGGCTGGATAGGGCGGTGCTGGACGCGCTGATCCGCGGTCACGGCGGGGGACCGGTGGGAGTGGGCACGCTCGCCATCGCGGTCGGTGAGGAGCCGGGCACTATTGAAGAGGTGTGCGAGCCCTACCTCGTGCGCGCCGGCCTGATGTCGCGCACCGGGCGTGGGCGGGTGGCCACGGCGGCGGCGTGGGAGCACCTGGGGCTGCAGGCGCCGCCGGACGCACCGGGCCAAATGTCGCTCTATTAAGGCTGACACGGACCGGACTGCTGGTTTTGCGGGGCTATGCCGTAGCATGTTCCGTTGTGTCTTCACCGGCACGCTGTTCACTCATACCGCTTCATGGGTGTTTTGGGGCAGGTGGAGGAGAAAAATTGGAGCTCGGAAAGCAGAGGAGTCAGCTCAGTGTCCAACAGCACTCGGCGGTCCCGCGAAGTGAAGGGGAAGAAGCGCTGGCCTGCCCGGCTACTCGCGCTTTTCGCCCTCATTGTCATCGGCGTCTACGCCCTAGTCTTTTTCACCGGAAGCAAATCCGCTGAGCCGAAGCTCGGCATCGACCTGCAGGGCGGCACGCGCGTGACCCTTGTCCCGCAGGGCGAGGAACCGACCAACGAGCAGTTGCAGGACGCCCGCAAGATCCTTGAAAACCGTGTCAACGGCATGGGTGTCTCCGGCGCGTCCGTGGTCGTGGACGGCAACACGATTGTCATCGAGGCAGCCGGCGACGACACCGCTGAGATCCGCAACATCGGCCAGACTTCCCAGCTGTTCTTCCGTCCGGTGCTCGACCCGCCGGCGGCGGACAGCACAAAGGTCGACGATGTCATCCTGGACATGACCAACGAGTGGGTCGAGTACGGCATTTTCACCCCGCAAGAGGGCCAGGCAGTGCTCACCCAGATCGCGGCCCGCAAGGAGGCGGCGGAGAAGGAGAACGAAAAGGCTGCCGAGAATCCGCAGGATCCAAACGGTGAGGGCAAGGACGCCGCGCCGAAGGAAGAGGAAGAGCCTGCCGCGCCGAAGGATGTCCCGCAGCTGAGCGCCGAGCCGCTGCCGGAGCCGGACGGCCCGGTGGAGGCGGCGGAGCGCCGCCAGGAAACGACGGACATGCTGCGCCGCACCCGCCAGTCCACTGATCCGACGGAGCAGTTCGCGGCCCTGACACTCATGTCCGCGCGCTGCATGGGCCAGATCACCGACCCGCTCGCCGGTTCCGACAAGGCGGACCTTCCGCTCGTTTCCTGTGACCCGACTTCGGGCCAGGCGCTGCTTCTCGACGAGGTTCCCTTGCTCGACGGTGTCACCGATCCGGACGGACCTCGCCTGACCGGCGAGCAGATCGACACCAACCGCGCGATCACCGGCGGCTTCAACCCGCAGTCCAGCCAAATGGAAATCAGCTTCGCCTTCAGCCAGGCGGGCGAGCCCAACGGCTCCGAGACGTGGGCGCACCTGACCAGCGAGATGCTGCAGAAGCAGATCGCCATCACCTTGGACTCCCAGGTGATCTCCGCTCCGGTGATCCAGGGCCCCACCCCGGTGGGCTCCGCTACCTCTATCACGGGCAACTTTACTCAGGAGGAAGCTGAGGGCTTGGCAAACAACCTGCGCTACGGTGCACTGCCGCTGTCCTTTGCCGGCGAGAACGGAGAGCCCGGCGGCACCGCGCTTTCCGTGCCGCCGTCACTGGGCCAGGCGTCCCTGAAGGCCGGCCTCTACGCCGGCCTGGTGGGCCTGATCCTGGTCGCACTGTTTGTCTTCGCCTACTACCGCCTCTACGGCCTGATTTCGCTGGCCTCGCTGGTTGCCTCAGGCGCGCTCGTCTACGGCACGCTGGTGCTGCTGGGCCGCTGGATCGGCTACTCGCTGGACCTGTCCGGCATCGCCGGCCTTGTCATCGGCATCGGCGCAACCGCCGACTCGTTCATCGTCATCTACGAGCGCATTAAGGATGAGGTGCGCAAGGGCAAGACGTTCCGCTCCGCCTCCGCATCCGGTTGGCAGCGCGCGAAGGACACGGTCGTCACCGGCAACATGGTCACATTGATCGCCGCGGTCATCATCTACTTCCTGGCTGTCGGCGACGTGAAGGGCTTCGCCTTCACCATGGGTCTGACCACCGTCTTCGACCTGGTCGTGACCTTCCTTGTCACCGCGCCGCTGCTGATCATCGCGTCGCGCAGCAAGTTCTGGTCCAAGCCGTCCGTCAACGGCATGGGCAAGGCGTTCAAGACTGCAGAAGCACGGCGTGCGGAAACCCGTGGCGTCGGGGAGCAGGATGGCGTCGAAAAGCATGAGCTCGAACCGGCCGCAACGAATGAGGAGATCTAGACATGTCGAGCACCAAGGCAACATCGACACACACCTCCACTGACGCGGCGGGCACCGCCGCCCCAGTGAAGGCGAAGCGCTCCGCGGAGACGCTCTACGACGGCTCCGGCGCCATCGACTTCGTGGGACGCCGCAAGCTCTGGTACGGCATCACGTTCGTGCTTTTGGTGATTTCGCTGCTGGCAATGCTGCTGCGCGGATTCAACATGGGCATCGACTTCGAAGGCGGCACCAAGATGACCATGCCGGCCGGCGACCTCGTCGCTGAGCAAGTGGAGGAGACCTTCGTCGACGCCACTGGCGTAACTCCGGAACTGACCCAGATCGTGGGCGCCGGCGACACACGCACCCTGGAGATCAACTCCGAGCACCTCAGCCAGGAACAGATCGACGCCGCACGCCAGGCAATCTTCGACGAGTACCAGGTTGAAGACCACACCGGCGAGCCCAGCGCCGACGCCATCGGCGACTCCACGGTGTCGGAGTCTTGGGGTTCAACCATTACGAACCGCATGCTGCTGGCGATGGCGGTGTTCATGGTCGCCGCTGCCGTGTACGTGGCTGTCCGCCTGCAGCGTGAAATGGCGGCCGCCGCCATGGCCGCGCTCGTCGTGGACGGTGTCCTGATCGCCGGCTTCTACGCCCTGTTCGGCCTAGAAGTCACGCCGGCGATGATCATCGGCCTGCTCACGGTGCTGACCTTCTCCCTGTACGACACCGTCATCGTGTTTGACAAGGTGCGCGAGAACACCTCGGGCGTGCTAGATTCGCGGCGCTCCACCTACGCCGAAGAGGCAAACCTGGCCGTGAACCAGACGGTGATGCGTTCCATCTCCACCTCCGTGATCTCGGCGCTGCCGATCGTGGCGCTGATGGTCGTGGCGGTGTGGATGCTTGGCGTGGGCACGCTGAAGGACCTGGCGCTGATCCAGCTCATCGGCGTGATCGAGGGCATCTTCTCCTCGCTGTTCCTGGCTACGCCGCTGCTGGTGAGCCTGGTGAACCGGAAGAAGAAGTACAAGGAGCACAACGCCGCAGTGGAGCGCTACCGCGCCCGCGGAACCAGCGAGCTGGAGGAGGAGACGACCGAGGAGGTCGCCCACGAGAAGCGCCAGGTGGCCACGCCAGTGCGGCGCACCGACGCCGCAACTGACGGTACCGCCGGATCCGCAACCTGGCGTCCCGGGCGGTAGACGGCGGCACGCACATGGCAGGACGTTTCATACGGGGACTAGCCGCGGTTGCCGCCGCGGCGATCGGTTATGCCTCGCTCGCAGGGTGCGGCACGGCAGACAACGACGACAACCAGTCGAAGAAGCTGTTCGGCTACCAGGTGCTCGGTGAACTGCGCACCACAAATGCCGGCACGCTCGAGGGCGCCACCGACATGGCTGAGGTGCTATCTGGTCGTTTGTACCCGGGTGTGTACGTGCCGGGCCCGAGCGGGCAGATGATCCCGAACACGGATTTGGTCACCACCCAGGTGCTGCCGAGCGATCAGCGCAAGGTGATCTACACCTTGTCCGACGCCGCGGTCTTTTCCGACGGCACGCCGGTGACTTGTTCCGACTACTTGCTCACGTTCACAGCCGGGCATTATCCGGGCATGTTCGGATCGCACATGCCGCTTTTCGACGACACGGAAGCGCTGTCGTGCACCCCAGGCGCCAAAGAATTCACTTTGACGTTCAAAGAGAAGCGGGGCGCACGCTGGCGCGGATTGTTCGACGCCGGCACGGTGCTGCCAGCCCACGCCGTGGCCGCGAAGCTGGACAAGAGCGTTGAGGAGCTGGACCACGACTTGCAGTCTGGCGATTTCTCCCTGCTCAAACCAATTGCCAATGTGTGGCGCCACGGCTTCAGCCTCTCCGAGTTCGACCCCGATCTGCAGGTGTCCTTCGGCCCCTTCAAGATCGCTGAGGTAGGAGAGCGCGGTGAGGTAACGCTAGTCGCCAACGAGCACTACTACGGCGACGCGCCGCAGACTTCAGAAATGGTTGTCTGGCCCGGGTCCGCAGACTCCGGAGAGCTGGCGGCGGACGAGGCGCTGCGCATCGGCGATCTGCGCGAGACCTCCCCGGCATGGCACAACGTCAACGCCGAAGGCAACCGGCTCAGCGTTGACACCCAGATCGGCGAGCTGACTGAGGCGTTGACGTTCCCGGAGATCGGCATGTGGGCGATCCCCGAGAACCGCCAGGCGTTTGCCAAGTGCGTGGACCCGCGTGCCGTCGCTAAGGCATCCAGCGGTGTCGCCGGCCTCGACGTGCCCGTCGCACCGCTGCACGTGCTGCAGCACGCTGACCCACTGGCGGCGCGCCTCAACGACGTCGCAGCCCCCAATCTCGACGTGGACATCGAAGCCGCGTCTGCGCTTTCGGGCACAGAGATTCGCATCGGCTACCCCTACCCGGATAAGCGGTTTGCCGCGATGGTGGAATCCATCCGCCGCACGTGCGAGCCCGCCGGCATCACTGTCACGGACGTGACAGAGGGCGGAAAAACGCTCGCGGACCTGCCGCGGGCGGAGTACGACGAATGGGGCAACGAGACCTGGACCGAAGGCGCGGCCGACGTGATCTTGCATGCCACCGACCCCATGCGGGAGTTCCCGTCCGCCAACAACCGCGCCCAGGAACTCGGCGCCCTGCGCGCACAGGAAGGTCACCTGTGGAAGCAGCTGCCGTCCATTCCGTTGGCCGCACAGCCCCGCACCTTCGCGGTGGACGGCGCAGTGCGTAACGTGGTGCCGTACACGGGTCTTGCCGGCATCGGCTGGAACATGGACCGGTGGCAGCTGAATTCAGAGACAACCCCGGCCGAAAAATAACAGGAGAATTCAACCAATGGCCCCCACACCTATCGACGGCAACCGCTACGCCACCGCCCGAGACGCGCTGAAGGACAAGATCCGCCAAGTGCAGGACTTCCCGGAGAAGGGCGTACTGTTTGAGGATCTCACCCCGGTGCTCGCGGACCCGGCGGCGCTCAACATCGTCATCGCGGAAATGGCCACCGCCAGCCGCAAGCTCGGCGCAGACCTCGTCGGCGGCTTAGACGCCCGCGGTTTCCTGCTCGGCTCTGCTGTGGCGTACGAGCTCGGTACCGGCATTCTGGCGATCCGCAAGAAGGGTAAGCTCCCGCCGCCGGTGATCACGCAGGAGTACACCACCGAGTACAGCTCGGCCGCACTGGAGATTCCGGCGGACGGCATGGACATCACCGGCAAACGCATCGTGCTTGTGGACGACGTGCTCGCCACCGGCGGCACCCTCGTCGCTGCCCGCGACCTAATTGAGCGGGCCGGCGGTTCTGTCGCCGGTTACGTGGTCGTGCTCGAGGTCCCGGGGCTTGGAGGGCGAGCCAAGCTTGGCGACGCTCCGCTGGTGGTCCTCGGCGAAGAGCACCCCGAGGAAGCGTAGTATTACGGCTTTAGTCGCTGGAGTAGTTCCTGGGATCGGAGGCTGGAGATGACCGACAAGCCGGTGAAGAGGACAGGCCCCTCCGTGCGCAGCATGTCCGCCCGCCTGGCACGGTCGCTGACCGGCAACAGCCGCTCCAAAACCAACCCTGTGCTCGATCCGCTGCTGTCGTTGCACCGCAAGTTCCACCCCAAGGCCGACGCGGAACTGCTCGACCGCGCCTACTCCACTGCGGAGCGTCTGCATGAAGGCGTCTTCCGCAAATCCGGCGATCCATACATCACCCACCCGTTGGCGGTGGCGACCATCTGCGCCGAGATCGGCATGGACACCACCACGCTCGTGGCGGCGCTGCTGCACGACACCGTGGAGGACACCGACTATTCGCTCGACGACCTCACCCGCGACTTCGGGCCCGAGGTAGCCAAGCTGGTCAACGGCGTAACCAAGCTGGACAAGGTCGCCCTCGGCGCGGCGGCCGAGGCGGAGACGATCCGCAAAATGATCGTCGCTATGGCGGAAGATCCGCGCGTGCTGGTGATCAAGGTGGCGGACCGCCTGCACAACATGCGCACGATGCGCTTTTTGCCTCCGGAGAAGCAGGCGAAGAAGGCGCAGGAAACACTTGACGTCATCGCCCCGCTGGCACACCGCTTGGGCATGGCCAGCGTGAAATGGGAACTGGAAGACCTCGCCTTCGCCATCCTGCAGCCGAAGAAGTACGAGGAGATCGTGCGCATGGTCGCCGACCACGCGCCGTCCCGCGACAGGGCGCTGCGGGAGATCACCGAGGTGCTGCAGCGCGAGCTCGCATCCAACGGCATCACAGCCGAGGTGATGGGCCGCCCGAAGCACTACTGGTCCATCTACCAGAAGATGTCCGTGCGGGGCCACGACTTCAACGAGATCTTTGACCTCGTGGGCATGCGCGTGCTGGTGGACACCGTCAACGACTGCTACGCGGCAATCGGCGTGGTCCACTCCCTGTACTCCGTGATGCCGGGCCGGTTCAAGGACTACATCTCCAACCCGCGCTTCGGTGTGTACCAGTCGCTGCACACGACCGTGATGACGCAGACGGGCCGCCCGCTCGAGGTGCAGGTGCGCACCCACGAGATGCACTACAACGCTGAATTCGGCGTAGCCGCGCACTGGCGCTACAAGGAGACGAAGGGCTCGCACAAGGGCGACCAGTCCGAGGTGGACCAGATGGCGTGGATGCGCCAGCTGCTTGACTGGCAGAAGGAAGCCGCGGACCCGAACGAGTTTCTGGATTCTCTGCGCTACGACCTGACCAGCCAGCAGATCTTCGCCTTCACCCCGAAGGGCGACGTGGTGGACCTGCCTGCGGGGTCCACGCCGGTGGACTTCGCGTACGCGGTGCACACCGAGGTCGGCCACCGCTGCATCGGCGCCAAAGTCAACGGCAAGCTGGTCACGCTGGAAACCGAGCTCAAGTCCGGCGACCGGGTGGAGATTTTCACCTCCAAGGACCAGAGCGCGGGGCCGTCGAGGGACTGGCAGGACTTCGTCGTGTCCCCGCGGGCGAAAGCGAAGATCCGCCAGTGGTTTGCCAAGGAGCGGCGCGAAGAACAGCTCGAGGCCGGGCGCGACGCGCTCGCGGCGGAAGTGCAGCGTGGCGGGTTGCCCATGCACCGCCTGTTCACCAATGAGTCCATGCGGCAGGTGGCGACGCGTCTGCACTACCAGGACGTGGACGCGCTGTACACCGCTATCGGTGCCGGCAACGTCTCTTCCCAGCACGTCGCGCACTTGCTCATGGACATGTTCGGCGGCGACGACGACGCCGTCGATGCGCTTACCGCGCGCACGCCGATGTCGGCTTTGGTGCGCCCGCAGACCAGCGGCGACGGCCCCGCGATTCTGGTAGAGGGCAGCCCGGATGTGATGGCGAAGCTGGCCAAGTGCTGCCAGCCGGTGCCCGGCGACGCCATCTTCGGTTTTGTCACCCGCGGCGGGGGAGTGTCGGTGCACCGCACGGATTGCACGAACGCCAACAAGCTCAAGGACGAGCCGGAGCGCCTGGTGGACGTCGAGTGGGCGAACCAACGCTCGCACAAGAGCGCGTCGCGAGCCACCATCCAGCTGGAGGCGCTGGACCGCAACGGCCTGCTCACGGAGACCACCGGGGTGCTCTCGGAGGCGAAACTGCCAATTTTGGCAATGTCGTCCCAGGCGGGCGACGACCGCATCGCCACGATCCGTTTGACCATCGAGGTCTCCGACATCAAGCAGCTCGGTTCCATCATGAACCAGATCCGCAACATCGAGGGAGTCTTCGACGTCTATCGCGTGACTGCCTAACGACGGCCAAAGGTTGCCCTCACCCTCCTCTGAGCCGACCTTAAGGTGTCCAATAGATGAAATGTTGGTGGACGCGAGGTTATTTTCCCAGCGCAGACCGGCGAGTGGCGGGAAGTTGCGCTGCGGAGTGGAGGAATCAGGGATAAAAGGGAAGGACACCATCCCCCGACACCGAGGAGTCTCCCGTGTTTGATTTCCGTCGCGCTGGCGCCCTGATCGCCGCAACCACCACGACCGCTGTGGTGCTCACCGCAGCACCGTTCGCTGCAGCAGCTGAGGCTGACCAGGTCACCATCAACGTTGCCAACATCACCGACTTCCACGGTCGCCTGAAGTACAACCCGTCCACGACCACGGTGAAGGACGCCGCAGGCAACCCGGTCCTCGACGAGAATGGCAAGGAAGTCAAGGAAATCACCCCGAAGGCCGGCGACGAGATGGGTGCCGCCAATGTCGCGGGCATCATGAACTACCTGCGTGAGCAGAACCCGAACACCATCGTCACCACCTCCGGTGACAACCAGGGTGGCTCGGCGTTCGTTTCCTTCATCTCCGACGACAAGTACACGATGGACTTCATCAAAGCCATCGGCACCGACGGCTCCGCTGTGGGCAACCACGAGTTCGATAAGGGCTACCAGGACCTGATCGACCGCATCGTTCCGGGCACCAATGACAAGCAGCTCGGCGCGAACATCTTCGTTGATGGCGAGCAACCGGTGAAGCCGTACACCATCGTGGAGAAGGAGGGCGTGAAGGTTGCCCTGGTGGGCACGACCTCCAACCTCACCCCGGAAAAGTCCAGCCCGGCCAACGTTGCGGGTGTGAAGTTCACGGATTCCGCCGAGCAGGTCAACGTCGAGGCCAAGAAGCTCAAGGAGTCCGGCAAGGCTGACCTCGTCATCGCTCTGATTCACGATCCGGCCCACACCAGCGCACCGAAGCTCGACGCGAAGTACGTCGATTTCGTATTCGGTGGCGATGACCACATCAAGCGCCTGGAGCTCGACCGCGACGGCAAGGTTCCGTACGCGCAGTCCCACGAGTACGGCAAGGTCGTCACCGATATTGCTTTCACCTACGATAAGGCCGAGAAGAAGCTCGTCGAGGTCGACGGTCGCCAGATCGAGGCGTCGCAGCTCGAGGAGCTCGGCATCACCCCTGATGCCGAGGTTGAGAAGATCGTTGCAGAGGCAGACAAGATTGCCAGCGAGCTCGGCCAGAAGGTCGTCGCCAACATCGCCGCCGACTTCAAGCGTGGCTCCAATCCGGAGGATAAGCCAGGCTCCAACCGCGGCACCGAGTCCACCGCGAACAACATGCTGGCGCAGTCCGCCGTCGCTGCGCTTTCCGCATTCCTCGACACCGAGATCGACTTCGGTGTGATGAACGCCGGCGGTGTTCGTGCGGACCTGACCAAGGGCGATGTGACCTACGAACAGGCCGCCACCGTCCAGCCGTTCGGCAACAACATCGCTGTTGCCAAGCTGTCCGGCGCCGCCATCAAGGAAGCGTTGGAGAATCAGTGGCAGACCCCGGAGGTTGCAGCAAAGTCGGGTCGCCCGCGTCTGGACATGGGCCTGTCCGACAACGTGTCCTACACGTACAACCCGAACGCTGAGCGTGGCAACCGCATCCTGGACATCCAGATCAACGGCGAGTCCGTGGATCCGGAGAAGGACTACACCGTTGCAGCGTCGACCTTCCTGCTCGACGGTGGCGACGCCCTGATCAACGCTGACGAAGTCCGCGACCGCAACGATGTGGGCTACAACGATCTGCAGGCATTTGTGGACTACCTGCAGACCGGCGACGCCCAGGTCCGTGAGGGCCAAAAGGACGTCGGCGTGGTGCTCCCGGAGGGCGGTCTGAAGGCTGGCCAGAAGAACACCATCGAGCTGACCTCCCTGAGCTACTCCTCCGAGGGCGAGGCGCAGGCTGAGACCGTCACCGCGAAGGTGGGCGAGGCAACGGCTACCGCCGACGTCGACAACGCGGTCACCGACGCCGACAAGGGCTTAGGCGAGCAGGGCCGCGCAAAGATTGAGCTGGAGATCCCGGCGGGCGTGTCCGGCGAGCAGACCCTGGAGATCACCACCGACAAAGGCACCAAGGTGTCCTTGCCGGTAACTGTTGCCGAGGCTGAAAAGCCGGCTCCGGAAGAGAAGCCGACCGAGGAGCAGAAGCCGGCTCCGGAAGAGAAGCCGACCGAGGAGCAGAAGCCGACCGAGGAGCAAAGCTCCGCTTCTTCCTCCTCCGACGCTCCGATTGGCGTCATTCTCGGCATCATCGCCGCTGTCCTGGCTCTCGTGCTGCCGCTGGCGCTGGCGTTCCCGATTGACTCCGTGCTTGGCCCGATCGCGCTGCTGAACAACAACAAGTAGGACGAGCACGATCCTGACCTGATAGAGGCTGCACGCGACAACGCCGCCGTTTCCCGCGAGGGGGAGCGGCGGCGTCGCCGTTGGCGCGGTCGTGGGGCTGGAACGAAAAGAACCGGCTACCTAGAGCCGGTTACCAACGGAAATTTTCGCTGGTAGCCGGTAGTAGGTAGCCGGTTGTGTTTTGCGCAGCGGCGCGAGTGTGCCCCGTGCGAGAACGCGGTGGCTCTAACGCGCGAACTTAGACGCGATGGACAGCACCTGGGTGAGCATGCCGATGATCGCGGTGACCACGGCGATCCAGCTCTTCAGCTCCTCCGGGCTCATGTCCTCGATAGAGGAGCCCTCTTCACTCGAGGAGGACAGGCTGTCCTTGATGGTCCTCTTGTCGGAGTCCTTGCCGCCGGAGTCCTTGGACTTGCTCTCTGCGGTGTCGTTGACCGTCGGAGCTGCGTCGGCGACTGCGGCGCCAGAAACCATGACCGCGGTGGCGGTTGCTGCCGCTGCAAGGCTGGTGCGAAGCTTCATCGAATTTTCCTCACTCGTAAAAATGTGTGTGCTTCTCGGAATGCTATCGGGTGCGCTGGTAGAGCGCTACCTAGGACAGTAAGCTCTGAGGCGATTCCCAGAGCTATGACGCTCGAGCGGGCCACTGTGTTACTGCGCTACTTCACGGTCGCCTTCTTGATACGGACCTCGTCTGCCGGGGCGCCGCCCTGTTCGCCGCCCTCGACGCCGGCCTCGGCAATCTTGTCCAAGGTGGAAAGGCCTTCGTCGTCGATGTGGCCGAAGTAGGTGTACAGCGGCGGCAGCACGGAGTCGCCGTAGTTGAGGAAGAACTGGGAGCCGTTGGTGTCCACGCCGGCGTTCGCCATAGCGATGGTGCCGCGGTCGTAACGCTGCGGCTGGCTGTTCTGCTGCAGCATCATCGTCTTGGCCTGCATCATCTCTTCCTCGGACGCGCCTTCTGGGATGCCCGCCTCAGACAGGTCGATGCCCTCGAGCGCCTGGTCGGTGGGCAGCTCGTTGGCGAACTGGAAGCCCGGGCCGCCGGCGCCGGTGCCGGCGCGGTCGCCGCACTGCAGGACCTTCAGGCCGTCGCCGGTGGTCAGGCGGTGGCAGACGGTGTCGTTGTAGAAGCCCTCCTCAGCGAGGTATTCGATGGCGTTGACGGTGCACGGGGAGGCCGCACGGTCCAGCTCCATGCCGATGGGGCCCTGGTTGGTGTCCAGCTCGACGGTGACGGTGCCCTCGGTGGACACGCCGTCGGTCTTCGGGGTGCCAACGCCGTCGCCGCCTTGCTCCTGGGCCTCGTTGTAGGTGCAGTTCACCGTCGCCGGCAGCGCCTGCTCGCGCTTGGTGGCGATCGGCTCGAACTTCGACGAGTCGAACGGCTCCTGCTCCTCGGTGGTGGCCTCGGACGCGGCGGTGGATTCGGAGGTGGCGAGGTCCTCGCCGCTGTCGTTGTTGGCCGCGAAGTAGATGCCGCCGCCGATCAGCGCGATGACGGCCGCGGAGATCGCCGCCACCGACCACGGGCGGGACTTCTCCTTGCGGTCGCGCGAATCCAGCTCGCTCTTCAGGTGGGACAGGGCTTCCTTGCCGCGCTTTTCGTTCGATGCCACTGGGGTTTACACCTCGCCAATTTGTCGGGATGGGCGGAGTAGACGTCGATAAGCATCCGCCCTTGAACGGCTAGAAAGCCTATCAGCACCGTTATAGTGGCCAGCATGAGAATCGCCGGTTTCGCAGCAGGACCGTTTCAAACCAACTGCTATGTCGTTGCCAACGGGGATCGCGCGTTTGTGATCGATCCGGGGTTGGGCGCTCATGAAGCGGTGAGCCAGATGGCGCAGGAGCAGGGGCTGACCGTGGAGGCGGTGGTGCTCACGCACGGCCACATCGACCACATCCGCGACGCCGCCGCGTTCGGGGTGGAGACGTTTGTCCACCCAGCGGACGCGTTCATGCTGCTGCGCGGCGAGGGGGTGAGCGAGCAGGCGCGCCAGCTTTACGACGCCTCCGCCATGCCCCCAATCGACAATCCGACGCCACTTGAGGACGGGCAGACGCTGACCGTGGCAGGAGTGGACCTGCGGATCGTGCACGCACCGGGGCACTCGCCGGGCTGCGTGATGCTGGTTGCGGACGAGGTGGTTTTTTCCGGCGACGTGCTGTTCCGCGGATCGATTGGCCGCACGGACCTGCCGGACTCGGACCCGGCGCAGATGCAGGAGAGCCTCCGCGGGCCGGTGTGGGACTTGGACGACGAGCTGCAGGTGCTGCCCGGCCACGGTCCCGCCACGACCGTTGCACAGGAGCGCGCAACCAACCCGTACCTGCGCCAGGCCAACGCCGACCGCTAATCGGGCACTCGTCCCGGGCGAGGTTGCCTGCACTAGACTTGCGCGGTGTGAGCGAGAACAAGAACGACCAGTTTCAGAAGCTTTCCGCCCCGAAAGGCGTGCCGGACTACGTGCCGCCGCAATCGGCGGCGTTTATCCATGTGCGCGACGAGTTCGCCCGCCAGGCGCGCATCGCCGGCTACCAGCACATTGAGTTGCCGGTGTTCGAGGACACGACGCTGTTTGCCCGCGGTGTGGGCGAGTCCACGGACGTGGTGAGCAAGGAGATGTACACCTTCGAGGACCGCGGCGGCCGTTCCGTCACGCTGCGCCCGGAGGGCACCGCAGGCGTGATGCGCTCCTTCATCGAGCACAACATGGACCGCGGCTACCTGCCGGTGAAGCTGAACTACTACGGCCCGTTCTTCCGTTACGAGCGCCCCCAGGCCGGCCGGTACCGCCAGCTGCAGCAGGTGGGCGTTGAGGCCATCGGCATGGACGATCCGTTGCTGGACGCTGAGGTCATCGCGCTGGCGGACCGCAGCTACCGCGCCATCGGCTTAAGCGGGTTCCGTCTGGAGCTGACCAGCCTCGGCGACAGGAACTGCCGCCCGGAGTACCGGGAGAAGCTGCAGGAGTTCCTCTTCGACCTGCCGTTGGATGAGGAGACCCGCAAACGCGCAGAGCTCAACCCGCTGCGCGTGCTGGACGATAAGCGCGCAGAGGTCCGGGAGATGACCGCGGATGCGCCGCTGATGCTGGATCACCTCTGCGACGACTGTCGCGCCCACTTCGAGGCCGTCACCGCGGCGCTGGACAGCTTCGGCGTGCCGTACGTGATCAATCCACGCATGGTGCGCGGCCTGGACTACTACACCAAGACCACCTTCGAGTTCGTCCACGATGGCCTGGGCGCGCAGTCCGGCATCGGCGGCGGCGGCCGCTACGACGGTCTTATGGCCCAGATCGGCGGCCCGGACCTGTCGGGCATCGGCTACGGCCTCGGCGTGGACCGCGCCGTGCTCGCGCTTGAGGCAGAAGGCGTGGAGTTGGACGAGGCGGCCCACCGCGTGGACGTCTTCGGCATCGCGATCGGCGACGAGGCTCGCGTGAAGATGAGCAAACTTATCGACGAGCTCCGCGCCGCCGGCGTGTCCGCCGACATGTCCTACGGGCAGCGCGGGCTCAAGGGCTCGATGAAAGGCGCCGACCGCGCCGGTGCGAGGTACGCGCTCGTGCTCGGCGAGCGCGAGCTGGAAGCCGGCGAGGTGGCGGTGAAGAACCTCGCGGAACACTCGCAGGAGTCCGTGGAGCTCTCTGTTCAGGCGGTGACTCAGGCGGTCACGGGAGCCTAGCTTCTAGCACTCGGTGATGTTCACCGGCAGGCCCAGCTGCACCGCCAGGCCGCCCATGGACGTCTCCTTGTACTGCGTCATCATGTCGCGGCCGGTGGCGGCCATGGTCTCCACCACGTCGTCGAGGGTGACGATGTTGGTGCCGTCGCCCAGCTTGGCCAGGCGCGCCGCGTTGATGGCCTTCACGCCGCCGATGGCGTTGCGCTCGATGCAGGGCACCTGCACGAGGCCGCCGACGGGGTCGCAGGTCAGGCCCAGGTTGTGCTCGAGGGCAATCTCGGCGGCGTTTTCCACCTGGGCAGGCGTGCCTCCGAGGGCGGCGCACATGCCTGCGGCAGCCATTGAAGACGCGGAGCCGACCTCGCCCTGGCAACCGACCTCAGCGCCGGAAATCGACGCGTTGGTCTTGATGATCGAGCCGACCGCGCCGGCAGTGAGCAAAAATTCGCGGGCGCGCTCGACGGTGAAATCGTCGGTGAAGTCGCGGCAGTAGTGCATCACCGCGGGGATGATGCCGGCCGCGCCGTTCGTTGGCGCGGTGACAACCTGGCCGTGCGCGGCGTTTTCCTCGTTGACAGCCAACGCGTAGAGGTTGACCCACTCCATTGCGTCCAGCCCGCGCGCAGTGGAAGCTTCGTATTCGGCGGTGAGCAGGCGGTGGAGGCGGTTCGCGCGCCGCTTGACGTTCAACCCGCCGGGCAGCGTGCCATCCGTCTTCAAGCCATGTGCGACGCATTCCTGCATCACGTTCCACACCGCGTCCAGGTGAGTGTCGAGCTTCTCGCTGCCGTGGATGGACTCCTCGTTGGCGCGCATGATCTCCGCGATGGTCAGGCCGGTCTCGTCGCAACGCTGCATGAGTTCGGCCGCGGTGTCGAAGGGGTAAGGCACAGACGGGATGTCGCGCGCTGCCGCGACGCCGGATTCGTCGCGGTGCGCCTCCATCTCCCAGCGGTCCTGAATAAACCCGCCGCCGACGGAGTAGTAGTCCTCGCGCTCTGCGAGCACGTTGCCGTCTGCATCCCACGCGTCGAAAATGAGGCAGTTCGGATGTGCGGCGACAGGAGCAGGGTCAAACCTGAGCTCGTATTCAACGGTGCCGATGGGCCCGGAAACGGTGCCGGTGGAGGGAATCGGCTCACCCGGCTTCGGCGCAATATCGGCAGACGTGGTGGTGGGGGTGTAGCCGACTAGGCCCAAGAGGGCAGCGCGGTCGGTGCCGTGGCCGACGCCGGTGGCTGCCAGGGAGCCGCGCAATTCAACAAGCACCTTGGCTGGGTAGGTGTCGAGTTTGTCAATGAATGCTTGGGCCGCGCGCATCGGGCCCACAGTGTGGGACGACGAGGGGCCGATACCAATACTGAACAGGTCGACAACGCTCACAAAGTTTGCAGACATGCCGGGGATACTACAGCACGAAAAAGGTGCGCGGCGCCACAGGAAAAGCGGTGCTTTACGCTTCCTGGGCGAGGGCCGGAATATCGGTCGCGCCCAGCACCGACAGCGGCTTCTGAGTGGGCTTTCCGTGCTCTGTGATGATGGCGAGGCGGGGGACCGCGCCGGAGGCAAGCGGTGTGCTCAGCGCCTCGACCGCGGCTGCGGCGGTGACGGTGCGCGGCAGAAAAATCGGCTGGTCCAATTTGCCGCTGTGGTCGAGCACCTCGGCCACGGTGCCTGCCGCAATCGTGTCGTCGTCACGCAGCTCCGCCGCCAGCCACCGCGCAATCGCGTTGGTGGTGAGCAAACCGACGCACTCGCCACCGTCGTAGACCGGGAACTGGGCGAGGCCTTGCGAGGCGATGATGTCCAACGGCTCGTGGATGTCGGTGTCGGGGGAGAAGGTGACCACCTGCTGGTGCTCAATGACGTCTAAGGCCAGCGTCGGGGCGAGCAGGGAATCCCGGATCCGCTCGATCTCAGCGACAGTTTCCGGCAGCGGCTCGGCGATCGGGCGCAGGTTGTCGTACTCGCCGTGGCTGATCGCGTTGCGCAGATCCGCGAACTCCTGCAGCGTCTCAGACTGCTCGAGCGTGATGACTCCCTTCTTCGCCGCCAGCCTGGTCATCCAGGAAAACGAATCGGACCGTTTGGCATCGAGTTCACTGCGCAAGAACTTCTCAATGGTGTTGAACGCAGCAAGAAACGGCACGGCGCGGTTGGGCTCAGCATTGCTCATGCCGGCCACTGTAGCGCCGTGCCGTTTCGAAAGCGGTGCGGAACAGAGGCGGTTTAGCTCTTGTACACGCCGCGGTTGAGCGTGTCGCAGGACGACATCTGGCCGGATTCGTAGCCGGACTTGAACGCCTGCATGCGCTGCTCGGAGGAGCCGTGGGTCCACGCGTCCGGATCGACCTCGCCGCCGGAGCGCTTCTGAATGTTGTCGTCGCCGATGGACTGCGCGGATTGCAGAGCCTGCTGCAGCTGCTCGTCGGTGATCGGCTCCAGAGCGGCGTTGTCGCCCTTGGAGGCGTGGTGCGCCCACAGGCCCGCGTAGCAGTCGGCCTGCAGCTCGATTGCCACCGCGGCGGAATCCTGGCCCGGATTCTTGTAGTCACTCAAACCAAGGGTGCCCTCAAGGTTCTGGATGTGGTGGCCGTACTCGTGCGCGGTGGCGTACTCCTGCGCCAGCGGCCCGTTAGAGCCGCCGAGCTGCGACAGCTGGTCGAAGAAGCTCACGTCCAGATAGGCGGTTTTGTCTTGCGGGCAGTAGAACGGGCCGGTGTCCGAGCTGGCGTAACCGCAACCAGAGTTCACGCTGCCCTTGAAGATGGTCATTTCCGGTTTGGTGAACTGGGTGTCGGACTGCGCCGGCAAAATATCTGCCCAGATGGTGTTCAGTGACCCCATCGTTGCGGCTGCCCGGCAGTCGTCGTACTCGTTGGAGGAACCTGCTTCCTGGCAGTGCTCCAGGGAGTATTCGCCCTGGGACTGCGACTGGGAGCCGCCTCCTCCGCCGAGGATGCCGTCAAACGCGCCGCTGAAGTACAGCAGCGCCAGCAGGACCAAAATGATGGTACCGCCGCCGCCTCCGCGCAGCAGGAGCGGCAGCAACATCATCGCGCCGTTGCCTAAGCCGCCGCCTCCGCGGCCGCCGCCGGAGCTGGTATTGACGTTGCCGCCTTGGCCCTGTGCGTAATCGCCTCTGAAAGTCATGGTCAGAATTGTGCCAAATAACTAGGGCACGTGTGGGATCTGGGTCGGTTGGCGCCTGTGTCGCCCCATCAGCGAGAGGGGCCGGGCGCACTGCGACGGAACGGCGGGTAAACTTTTACAGGTTAGATTTGCCATCACGTGGAAGGACGTGGATACCTTGCTGCGCACTCACCTTGCGGGGAACCTGAATAAAGAACTGGACGGCCAAACTGTCACGCTCACCGGCTGGGTGGCCCGTCGTCGCGACCATGGCGGCGTGATCTTTATCGACCTGCGCGATCGCTCTGGCTTGGCCCAGGTGGTCTTCCGCGAGTCCGAGGTCGCAGAGGCTGCGCACGACCTGCGCAGCGAGTACGTCATCCAGGTCACCGGCACCGTCGAGCCGCGCCCGGAAGGTTCCGCTAACCCGAGCTTGGCTTCCGGCGAGATTGAGGTCAACGTCACCGACTTGAAGGTGCTCAACAAGGCCGCGGCCCTGCCGTTCCAGATCGAGGACGCTTCCTCCAGCGAGGTCGGCGAGGAAGCCCGTCTGCGCTACCGCTACTTGGATCTGCGCCGTGAGCGCCAGGCGAAGGCGATTCGTCTTCGCGCGAAGGCGAACCAGGCTGCCCGCCGAGTGCTGGACAGCCACGACTTCACTGAGATTGAAACGCCGACGCTGACCCGTTCCACCCCGGAGGGCGCACGCGACTTCCTGGTGCCGGCTCGCTTGAAGCCGGGCTCCTGGTACGCCCTGCCGCAGTCGCCGCAGCTGTTCAAGCAGCTGCTCATGGTGGCGGGCATGGAGCGCTACTACCAGCTGGCGCGCTGCTACCGCGACGAGGATTTCCGTGCGGACCGCCAGCCGGAGTTCACCCAGCTGGACGTTGAGGCCAGCTTCGTGGACCAGGACGACATCATCTCGCTCGCCGAGGAGATCTTGGTCGAGCTGTGGAAGCTGATCGGCTACGACATCCAGACGCCGATCCCGCGCATGACCTACAAGGAAGCGATGGAGAAGTACGGCTCCGACAAGCCGGACCTGCGCTTCGACATCCCGCTGGTGGAGTGCACCGAGTTTTTCAAGGACACCACCTTCCGCGTGTTCAAGGCCGAGTACGTCGGCGCTGTGGTCATGGACGGCGGCGCTTCCCAGCCGCGTCGCCAGCTCGACGCGTGGCAGGAGTGGGCGAAGCAGCGCGGCGCGAAGGGCCTTGCGTACATCCTCGTACAGGAGGACGGCGAGCTGACCGGCCCGGTGGCCAAGAACATCACCGAAGAGGAGAAGGCCGGCATTGCCGCGCACGTGGGCGCAAAACCGGGCGACTGCATCTTCTTCGCGGCAGGTGAGACGAAGGCGTCCCGCGCGCTGCTGGGTGCAGCCCGCGGCGAGATTGCCCGCAAGCTGGACCTGATCAAGGACGGCGACTGGGCGTTCACCTGGGTCGTCGACGCGCCGCTGTTCGAGCCGGCCGCGGATGCGACGGCCTCCGGCGATGTCGCTCTCGGCCACTCCAAATGGACCGCCGTCCACCACGCTTTCACCTCCCCGAAGCCGGAGTACCTGGACAACTTCGAGGAGAACCCGGGCGAGGCTCTCGCGTACGCCTACGACATTGTGTGCAACGGCAACGAGATCGGTGGCGGCTCCATCCGTATCCACGAGCACGACGTGCAGAAGCGCGTGTTCGAGGTCATGGGCATCACCGACGAGGAAGCGGACGAGAAGTTCGGCTTCCTGCTGGACGCGTTCCAGTACGGCGCCCCGCCGCACGGCGGCATCGCCTTCGGCTGGGACCGCATCGTGTCCCTACTCGGCGGCTTCGAGTCCATCCGCGACGTCATCGCCTTCCCGAAGTCGGGCGGCGGCGTCGATCCGCTGACGGATGCTCCGGCGCCGATCCCGGCGGAGCAGCGCAAGGAGACCGGCGTGGACTTCAAGCCGAAGAAGGACGCCGAAGCACAGGGCGGCGAGGCCGGGGCCGGCGACGAAAAGTAGGCCAGCGATGGGCGATACGCAGGAGATCATCCGCGCAGCCGCCGACATACTGACCAAGCGCTACGGCGGCGAGCAGCAGCTTGTCGACGTCGAAAGGCTCGACGGCTCAGGGCTTGCGGACGTGTTCCGGGCACGTGTTGTGAACAACCCGTTTTTCCAGCACCGCTCGGTGGTGGTGAAGCACTCGCCGGCTACCGGCGACGAGCTGGCGGATGCGGCGTTTCTGCGCGAGACGGTGGCGTACCAGTTCGCCACGTCGTTAAGCGAGGAAGTGCGCCCGGGCCCGGTGCTGCTGGGCTACGACACCGCGCAGCGCATCCTGATCATTTCGGATCTGGGTGACGGCCGCACGCTCGCGGACCTGCTGCAGGACGCGGACCCGGAAACCCACGTGGATCTCCTGCGCCGCCTTGGCCGCGCGCTGGGCAAAATGCACGCCGGTACCGCGGACGATGAAGACGCGTTCAACGTGCTGTTTCAGCGCATGACGCGTTCGCGGAAGAACTCGGCGAACCTGCAGCTTTTGCGTGACCGCCTGCTGTCGCACCGCATCCGTATCGGCGTGGAGTTCCTGGAGCGGGCTGGAATCGACATTCCTGGCGAGGTCCGCTTCGCCGCCACGAACGTGCGTACCCGGCTACTGCGCGGCGGGATGCGTGCGTTCACCCCGTTCGACTTGACGCCGGACAACATCATCCAAACCGGCAACTCGTTCCATTTCCTGGACTACGAGTGGGCGGGTTACAGGGACGTCACGTTCGATGTGGCGTTTGTGGTTGCCCGCTTCCCGGTGTTTCTTGCGGCGCAGCCGTTCAACGCCGCCGCCACCGAGGCGTTCATCGACGCGTGGGTGAGCGAGGTGCGCGGCATCTGGCCGAGCGTGGAGCACCCGGATACGTTGCAGGCGCGGATTACTGCGGGGCTCATCGGCTGGGCGATGAGTAGCGTGGCCATGCTGGATCCGGTGAGCCCAGCCGAGTTGGTGGAACACGACGCCAAGCTCAAGGAGGACTTCGAGGCCGCTGGCCTTGACGTGTCCGACCTGGGTCCGTTGGAAGCGAGCGCCGAAACCGAAGAACACTCTGCGGACTACGCCGGAGATGTGCTGCGGCCGCACTCGCAGGGGCCGTTTACCGCCGATGAGGCGCTGGTGCGCCGGGACTTGCGCGAGACGTTCGAGTCCCTCGCCGCGTTCGCGGGCACCGGCAAGGACCCCGCGTACCGCACGATAAGCGAGTTCGCGCAAACGCTGGCTGAGCGCTTGCGCTAAGAGAGGTGCGCGTGGAACAAGAGGGACTATTCGCTGCCGCAGGCGGCAACAACAGCCGCGGCGATTCCGGCAACCGCGGCACCGCCTTTTTTGAGGCTGGGGCGTCCGCGCCGTTGGCCGCGCGCATGCGGCCGCGGACCCTCGACGAGATCGCGGGCCAGCGGCACCTGCTCAGCGAGGGCAAGCCACTTCGCAGACTTATCGACGGCTCCGGCGCCGCCTCGGTTATCCTCTACGGCCCGCCGGGGACCGGCAAAACCACCATCGCATCGCTGATCGCGTCTGCGATGGGGCAGAATTTTGTCGCGCTTTCGGCGCTGTCCTCCGGGGTAAAGGAAGTCCGTGCCGTCATCGACGAAGCACGGCGAGACCTGATCCGCGGGGAGAAGACGGTGCTGTTCATCGACGAGGTGCACCGTTTTTCCAAGACGCAGCAGGATGCGCTGCTCGCCGCCGTGGAAAACCGCACCGTGCTGCTTGTCGCGGCGACCACGGAAAACCCGAGCTTCAGCGTGGTTGCGCCGCTTTTGTCGCGCTCGCTGCTGCTGAAGCTGGAGTCCCTCGATGCGGAGGACTTGGGCAGGGTGCTCGACCGGGCGATGGCGGACGAGCGCGGATTCAACGGCGCATTCAAGCTTGACGACGCCGCACGGGACCAACTTGTCCTCCTCGCCGGCGGCGATGCACGCCGCGCGCTGACCTACTTGGAGGCCGCGGCCGAAGCGGTGCAGCCGGGGGAGACAATCACCGTCGACACTGTCAAGGAAAACGTCAACCGTGCGGTAGTGCGCTACGACCGCGACGGCGACCAGCACTACGACATCGTCAGCGCGTTCATCAAATCCATCCGCGGCTCCGACGTGGATGCCGCACTGCACTATCTCGCGCGGATGATCGAGGCGGGGGAGGACCCACGGTTTATCGCCCGGCGCCTTGTCATCCACGCATCCGAAGATATCGGCATGGCGGACCCGACCGCGCTGCAGACCGCCAACGCGGCGGCGAACGCAGTGCAGTTCATCGGCATGCCGGAAGGCAGGCTGGCGCTCGCGCAGGCGACGATTCATTTGGCCACGGCACCGAAGTCGCCCTCGGTGATCCAGTCGATCGACCGGGCCTTGGCGGACGTGCGCGCGGGACACGCCCCGCCGGTGCCGGCGCACCTGCGTGACGGGCACTACGAAGGGGCGAAGGCCATGGGCAATGCGGTGGGCTATGTCTATCCGCATGATGATCCTTTGGGCGTCGTGAAGCAGCAGTACATGCCCGACGGCCTCGAAGATGCTGTGTATTACGAACCCACCGACCACGGGGCGGAGCGGCGCATCAAGGACTACATCGGGCGGCTGAGGAACCTCGTCCGCGGGCGGTGACACCGGGCGGCGTCGAGGCGCGGGGTAGAGTAAGCGCGGATAAAAACCGGCGCTGCTGAAAGGACAATCACGCGTGCAGACCCATGAGATCCGAGAGCGGTTCACCAACCACTTCGTCGAGGCGGGACACACCCCGGTGCCCAGCGCTCCGCTGATTCTGGACGATCCGACGCTGCTGTTCGTCAACGCCGGCATGGTGCCGTTCAAGCCGTACTTTTTGGGCGACCAGACTCCGGATTTCGCAAACGGCACCGCCACATCCATCCAGAAGTGCGTGCGCACCCTGGACATCGAGGAAGTGGGCATCACCACCCGCCACAACACGTTTTTCCAGATGGCCGGCAACTTCTCCTTCGGCCAGTACTTCAAGGAAGGCGCGATCACGCACGCCTGGACCCTGCTCACCGGCGCTGTCGAGGACGGCGGGCTGGGCCTGGACCCGGAGCGCCTGTGGGTGACCGTCTACTTGGAAGACGACGAGGCCGCCTCGATCTGGCGCGACAAGATCGGCATTCCGGAAGAGCGGATCCAGCGCATGGGCATGGAAGACAACTTCTGGTCCATGGGTATCCCCGGCCCCTGCGGCCCGTGCTCGGAGATCTACTACGACCGCGGCCCGGAATACGGCGTCGAGGGCGGCCCGGTCGCCGACGACAACCGCTACATGGAGATCTGGAACCTCGTGTTCATGGAGTCCATCCGCGGCGAGGGCGACAAGAAGGGCAACTTCGATATCGTCGGTGAGCTGCCGCAGAAGAACATCGATACCGGCATGGGCATCGAGCGCGTCGCTTGCATCCTGCAGGGCGTGGACAACGTCTACGAGACCGACCTTTTGCGCCCCGTCATCGATGCTGCTGTGGAGCTGACCGGCGCGAAGTACGACGCCGGAAACAAGGACGACGACGTGCGCTTCCGCGTCGTCGCCGACCACGCACGTACCGGCATGATGATCATCCTCGACGGCGTGACCCCGTCCAACGAGGGCCGCGGCTACATCCTGCGCCGTCTGCTGCGCCGCATCATCCGCTCCGCGCGCCTGCTGGGCGCGACCGGCCCGGTCATGGAGACGCTGATGAACACCATCATGGACACGATGACCCCGTCGTTCCCGGAGATCGCCGACAACCGCGAGCGCATCCTGCGCGTGGCGGTAGCCGAGGAGAAGGCGTTCTCCAAGACACTTGAGGCGGGCACCTCGCGTTTCGACGAAGCCGCCTCCGCCGTCTCCGCATCCGGCGCCAAGGTCCTGCCGGGCGCGCAAGCCTTCGAGCTGCACGACACCTACGGTTTCCCGATCGACCTGACCGTGGAGATGGCCCGCGAGGCTGGCCTGGACGTGGACATGGACGCCTTCAACGCCGCTATGCAGGAGCAGCGCGAGCGCGCCAAGGCCGACAACAAGGCGAAGAAGCACCGCAACGTGGACGAGTCGCTCTACCGCGAGTGGGTGGACGCGAACCCGACCGAGTTCGTGGGCTACGACCAGCTCACCCACGACGCGAAGGTGATCGGCCTGGTGCGCGGCGGCGAGAAGGTCGGCGAGGTCGCCCAAGGCGACGAGGTCGAGGTCATCCTGGATGTGACCCCGATGTACGCGGAGTCCGGCGGCCAGATGGCCGACCGCGGCCGCCTGCTCATGGGCGACACCATCCTCAACGTCAACGACGTGCAGCGAGTGGGCAAGAAGCTGTGGCTGCACAAGGCCACGGTGCAAAACGGCGGGCTCGATCTGGGCTCCACCGTCACCGCCGAGGTGGACGAGGCGTGGCGCCACGGCGCGCGCCAGGCGCACTCCGCGACCCACCTGATCCACGCCGCGATCCGCCAGGTGCTCGGCCCCACCGCAGTCCAGGCTGGTTCCTTGAACAAGCCGGGTTACCTGCGCTTCGACTTCAACTACACCGACCAGCTCACGGACGGGCAGCTCGAGGAAATCGCCACCATCACCAACCAGGCGGTGGACGCGGACTTCGCGGTCAACACCATTGAGACCTCTCTGGACCATGCGAAGGAGATGGGCGCGATGGCGCTGTTCGGCGAGAGCTACGGCGACACCGTGCGCGTGGTGGAGATCGGCGGGCCGTTCTCCATCGAGCTGTGCGGCGGCACTCACGTCGAGCATGCCTCGCAGATCGGCCCGGTGGCCGTCCTCGGCGAATCCTCCGTCGGCTCCGGCGCCCGCCGCATCGAGGCGTACTCCGGCATGGACTCCTTCAAGTTCCTGTCCAAGGAGGCCGCGCTCGCGTCCGGCCTGGCTGCGGAGCTGAAGGCACCGACCGAGGAGCTGCCGGACCGGATCGCCCAGTTGACCGAGCGCCTGCGCGCGGCCGAGAAGGAGATTGAGAACCTGCACCGTCAGCAGCTTCTGGCCTCGACTGCCAACCTGGCGGATGAGGCGCAGACGCTCGGCGTGCACCGAGTCGTCGCAAAGCAGCTGCCCGAAGGTATCACCACCGGCGACCTGCGCACGATTGCCAACGACCTGCGGGGCAAGCTGCAGGCAGAAGACGCAGTGATCGTGCTGCTGTCCCAGGTGGACGGCAAGGTGTCGCTGGCCGCAGCCGCGACGCCGCAGGCCGTTCAGTCCGGCGTGAAGGCCGGCGACCTGGTCAAGCTGATCGGCCAGTACGTCGACGGCAAGGGCGGCGGAAAGCCGGACCTGGCGCAGGGCACCGGCGCGAACCCGGCCGGAATCGAGGACGCGCTGCGCGCAGTGCGTGAGTCGCTCGCCTGAAAACCAGCGCTGTAATGCGTGACACGCCGAAGAAGCGCCCCGCCGGTTCCACAGGAAACGGTTAGGTTTAACTAAGGCCAGTTAACCGCCCCGCCGGTAACCGGTCTGTTGTTTACGTAGCCGTCGAAGGTGGAAAGGACACACGGATGAAGGTGCAGCCAGACACCCCGGGGGTTGACGACCCGGGGCAGGGCCGCCGCATCGGCATCGATGTGGGCACCGTCCGCATCGGCGTGGCCTCCTCCGACAAGGACGCGACGCTGGCCACCCCGGTGGAAACGGTCCGCCGGGTCACCGGGTTCAAGGACCGCGACGGCGAAGACATCGAGCGTTTGCTTGAGCTTATCGACGAGCTCGACGCCGTGGAGGTCGTTGTCGGACTGCCGTCGAACCTCAACGGCGACGGCTCCAAGAGCGTCAAGCACGCGAAAGAAATCGCGTTCCGCATCAAGCGGCGCAGCGACGTGCCGGTGAAAATGGCGGACGAGCGACTGACCACGGTCGCCGCCACGCACGCGCTGCGAGCTTCAGGCGTGCGCGAAAAGGACGCGCGCGCCGTGATCGACCAGGCGGCGGCGGTGGAGATTCTGCAATCATGGCTGGACGGCCGCAAGAACTACCTCAAGGAGATTTAACCGTGACCCCACGACAGGCCGCCATGCGGCGCACACGCAGCACCGCAGTGCTGGTTGCTTCGCTCCTGCTGATCATCGGCTTGATCGCCTGGATCGCCATCGCCCGCGGCAACAACGTGTCGGATTACGAGGGCACGGGCAACGGCGAGGAGCAGGTAGTGCAGATCAAGGAGGGCGCAAGCCTGTCCGCGCTCGGCCCGGAGCTGGAAGAGCGCGGCATCGTCGCCTCCGACAACGCATTCCAGACTGCTGCGGCGAACAACCAAAACGCCGACAACATCCAGCCCGGTTTCTACCGCCTGCAGGGGGAGATGAGCGCCGAGTCCGCCGTGGAGGCGCTGCTCGACCCGAAGCAACGCGTCACGCCGCTGCAGGTTTACGGCGGCGCGACCTTGATGGACATCAACATCCTCGGCGGGCAGAAGCGCCTGGGCATCCTCACCATGATTCAGCAGTCCGCGTGCGGCGAGAAGCCAGCATCTGATTGCGTGAATCTGGAGGATCTGAACAAGGTTGCGGCGGATGCAGATCCGGAAGCCCTCGGTGTGCCCGAGTGGGCGCGAGAAACGGTGGCCGGACGCGCAGGCGACGCGAAGCGTCTTGAGGGCCTGATCGCTCCGGGCGAGTACGTCATTGATCCGCACGCGAGCGCGGAGGAGATCCTGACTGACCTGATCACCCGGTCCGCCAAGCAGTACGAATCCACCGACATTGTCGGCCGCGCAAAGGCTGTCGGCCTGACCCCGTACGAATTGCTCACGGCGGCGTCGCTGGTTGAGCGCGAGGCTCCGGCCGGCGAGTTCGACAAGGTCGCGCGAGTGATCCTCAACCGTCTGGATGAGCCGATGCGCCTGGAGTTCGACTCCACGGTCAACTACGGCCTGCCGTCCGTCGAGGTCGCCACGACCGACGAGGACCGTGGTCGGGTGACCCCGTGGAACACCTACGCCATGGACGGTCTGCCGCAGACCCCGATCGCCTCTCCGTCGATCGAGGCCATCGAGGCGATGGAGCACCCGGCCGAGGGCAACTGGCTGTTCTTCGTCACCGTGGACAAAGACGGCACGACCATCTTCAACGACACCTTCGAGCAGCACCTCAACGACACCCAGCGTGCGGTGGACTCCGGCGTGCTGGACTCGCAGCGCTAGCTCATGGAGATCACCCACCGCGCAGCGGTCCTCGGCTCGCCCATCGCGCACTCGCTGTCTCCGGTGCTGCATGGCGCCGGGTACGAGGCGGCGGGCCTTGAGGGCTGGGAATATACCAGGATTCTCTGCCAGGCAGAGGAGCTTTCCCGGGTCGTGCGGGAATCCGGCGAGACCTACCGCGGCTTCTCGGTGACCATGCCGTGCAAGTTTGCGGCGCTGGATTTTGCGGACGAGGTGACTGAGCGCGCGCAACAGATCGGTTCCGCGAACACACTCACGCGTGTCGACGGCCACTGGCGCGCCGACAACACCGATTGCGAGGGCGCCCTAGTGGCGTTGAGGGAGCTGTTGGGGCACACCCTTCCGAAGCGCGCCGTGCTTGTCGGCGCCGGCGGCACCGCACGGGCGGTGATGTGGGCGCTGCGCGAGCTCGGCTGCGAACAGGTCACGGTGGTCAACCGTTCGGACCGTGCTGCTGAGTATGTGGAGCTGGCGCAGGGGATAGATGTGTCCTTCTGCACCTACGACGCTGACTTGGAGAGCGTGGCGCTGCAGGCCGATGTCGTCGCGTCCACTGTGCCCGCGGATGTGCTGGAGCAGCACGCTGAACAGCTCGGGCACGCTCCGGTGTTCGACGTGATCTACAACCCGTGGCCGACCCCGCTAGCGATTCGTGCCGCTTCGAACGGCTACCCGGTGGTGGGCGGGTTGTCCATGCTGGCGGGGCAGTCCTACGCCCAGTTCGAGCAGTTCACCGGCGTTGACGCTCCGCGCGAGGCGATGCGTGAGGCGCTGTTGCGCCATTGGGAGCAGTCCCACTAGTCTCGCCTGCATGGGGATCGGGGGATTCGCCGCCTATGCGGCAGGGGGAGTTTTTCTTGCGTGGTCGGCGCTGTTGGGGGCTTACGACATCCGCGAGCGCAGGTTGCCGGACCCGTTGACTGTCCCGCCTGCGGTGGCGGCTGCCATCGCGTGCGTGTGGCACCCGCCGTTGGCGTGGGGGTTGCTGTGGCCGGCGTGGTACTTGCTGGTGGGCCGCGGCATTGGTGGGGGAGACATTAAGCTTGCGGCGCCGCTCGGCGTGGCCTGCGCGGCCGTCGGCGGGCCAATCGGGGTGATCGCCGGATTTGGTCTATCCGGGCTGCTCACCGTGGGAGCGGCAGGAGTGTGCGGGAGGCGCTCGGTGCCGCATGGACCGTCCATGTTGTGTGCGGTGTGGGTGCTGTTTCCTTTTTTGTGTATGTATTCGGGGGTTTGAGGGCCGAATTTGGCGGGGCTTGTGCAAGAATGTCGCCATGCTTCGTTGGACAACGGCCGGGGAGTCGCACGGCCAAGCCCTCATTGCGTTAGTGGACAACGCGCCGGCTGGATTGCCGGTGCGCAAGGAAGACATCGCCCACCAGCTGGCGCGCCGCCGGCTCGGATACGGGCGTGGAGCACGCATGAAGTTCGAGGCCGATGAGCTCACGCTTCTCACCGGCGTGGTCCACGGGACCTCCATCGGCAGCCCCATCACCATTCAGATCGGCAACACCGAGTGGCCGAAGTGGACCACGATCATGTCCGCGGAACCAGTGGACATGGAGGACCCGGAGGTGGCGAAGGCCATGTCGTCCGGGCGCGGAGCGTCGCTGACCCGCCCGCGCCCGGGCCACGCAGACTTCGCGGGCATGATCAAGTACGGCTTCGACTCCGCCCGTCCGGTGCTCGAGCGCTCGTCCGCGCGCGAGACCGCGGCGCGCGTGGCGGCTGCGACTGTGGCCCGTAGCTTCCTGCGCGAAACCCTCGGTGTGGAGGTGTTCTCGCACGTGATCTCCATCGGGGAGTCCGCCCCGTACGCAGGGCCGCACCCTTGCTTCGAGGACATTGAGGCTATCGACGCCTCCCCGGTCCGCGCCTACGACAAAGAAGCGGAGGTGGACATGGTCGCCCGCATCGAGGCTGCGAAGAAGGACGGGGACACCCTCGGCGGCGTTGTCGAGGTCATCGTGGACGGTTTGCCGGTCGGCCTGGGCTCCCACGTCTCCGGCGAACGCCGCCTTGACGCGCGCCTGGCTGGCGCGCTGATGGGCATCCAGTCTGTGAAGGGTGTCGAGGTCGGCGACGGTTTCGAGGAGGCCCGCCGCCGGGGTTCGCAGGCGCACGACGAGATGGTGCGCGGGCAGGGCGGCGTGACACGTTCCACGAACCGTGCCGGCGGCCTCGAGGGCGGCATGACCAACGGCGAGCAGTTGCGTGTGCGTGCGGCCATGAAGCCGATTTCGACTGTCCCGCGCGCGCTGAAGACTGTGGACATGTCCACCGGCGAAGCCGCCACCGGTATTCACCAGCGTTCGGACGTGTGCGCGGTGCCCGCTGGTGGTGTCGTCGCTGAGGCGATGGTGGCGCTGGTGCTCGCGCAAGCAGTGTCGGAGAAGTTCGGCGGCGATACTGTGGATGAGGTTCGACGCAACGTGGAGGCGTACCGCGCGTACGCGGCGGACCGGCTCGCGTTCGCCCGAGAGGAGGATTTGGCATGACCACTCCGGCCGGGGCATCCCCGGCAGATATTGTCAACGATTTGGCCCGCGGTCTCGCTCCGGAAGCCGCGCGCGCTGATGGCGCGGACAGCGCAACACCGTTCGACGAGAACGATGCGCCGAGTGCGACCGAACTCGTCACTGCGGCGCCTGCGTTGGTGCACTCCGCGCCGCGTGTTGTGCTAGTGGGCATGCCGGGTGCGGGCAAGTCGACGATTGGCCGGCGGATCGCCAGCGCACTGAACCTGCCCATCGTGGACTCCGATCTCCTCATGGAGCAGGGCGAGGGCAAGGCCTGCGGCGAGTTGTACTCGGAGCTCGGCGAGGACACCTTCCGCGAGCTCGAGGTGGGCTACGTGGCCCGCGCGCTCGCCACCGGCGGGGTGGTCAGCCTCGGCGGCGGCGCGATTGTCACCGAAGAGGTGCGCACGCTCCTGCAGCGCCACACCGTGGTGTGGATCGACGTCACCGCCGAGGAAGGAATTCGCCGCACGGCGGAGGATGCGTCGCGTCCGGTGCTCGACGGCGAGGACCGCGAACAGCGCTACCGGGACCTTTTGGAGCAGCGAGAGTCCTTCTACCGGGAGGTCTCCAGCTTCCGCGTGCGCACGGACGAGCGCCCACCGCAGCGTGTGGTGGCGGAAGTCCTCGGGTTCATTGACGTGGATTAGCCCTGCGGGAGAAAGGCGAGGCGCATGGCTGTAGTTGGGGTGACGGGGCAAAGCCCGTACGCGGTCAATATCGGGCGCGGCAACCTGGGCCAGGCGGCTCAGCGCGTCGCACAGGTCGGCGCGCGCCGCGCACTCGTCGTGCACCAGGCGCCGCTGGTTGATGCCGCGCGCGAGCTTGCGCAGCAGCTTGAGTCCGCCGGTGTGGAGCCGGTGGCGGTGTGCGTGCCGGATGCGGAAGCGGGCAAGGACCTGGCTGTGCTTTCCAGTCTGTGGGACACCCTCGGCGCGCACAGCTTTTCCCGCCAGGACGCGGTTGTCGGCCTCGGCGGCGGCGCAGTGACGGATCTTGCCGGCTTCGCCGCGGCGACGTGGATGCGCGGCATCAAGGTCGTGCAGGTGCCTACCACGCTTCTGGCCATGGTGGATGCGGCCGTCGGCGGCAAGACCGGCATAAACACGGCGGCCGGCAAGAACCTCGTCGGGGCGTTCCACGAGCCGGACAGCGTGTTTATCGACCTCGCCCGCATTGACACCCTCCCGGAGGCGGAGGTTGTCTCCGGCTCCGCGGAGTTGATCAAAACCGGCTTTATTGCGGATCCGCGCATTTTGGAGCTCTACCAGGACGGCGCCGAGCACCACTGGCCGGAGCTGGTGCGCCGTTCCGTGGCGGTGAAGGCGAGTGTTGTCGGGCAGGACCTCAAGGAGTCCGGCCTGCGCGAGATTCTCAACTACGGCCACACCCTCGGCCACGCCATTGAACGCCGCGAGAACTACACCTGGCGCCACGGCAACGCGGTCGCGGTGGGCATGATGTTCGTCGCCCACCTGGCATTGGGCAGGAAGCTTAACGACGCATCCTTGGTCGCCCTCCACGAAGAAATCCTGACAAAGGCGGGCCTTCCCACCCGTTACGAGGCGGGCGCGTTCGACGAGCTGCACGACGCGATGCTGCTGGACAAAAAGAACCGCGACGGGCGTATCCGCTTCGTCGTCCTCGACGGGTTGGGCTCGGCCACCAGGCTGGAGGACGCGACGGTGGAGGAGATGCGCGCGGCGTACGAGGCGATTTCGGAGTAGCGATGAAGATTCTGGTGGTAAACGGGCCAAACTTGAACAGGCTGGGCAAGCGGCAGCCGGAGATCTACGGGTCGGTGACACTGGCAGACGTCGAGAAGCAATTGTGTGAGCGCGGCGGCGAGCTCGGCGTGGAGGTGGAGTGCCGCCAGTCCAACCACGAGGGCGAGCTGATCGACTGGGTGCACGAGGCGGCGGATAACGGGTGGGCCGTGGTGATCAATCCCGGCGGATTTACCCATACCTCAGTCGCGCTGCGCGACGCGCTGGTAGAACTGAAAGATCACCACGGCTTTATCGAGGTGCACATTTCCAACGTGCACGCACGCGAGCCGTTTCGGGCGCACTCCTACCTTTCGCCGATCGCCGAAGGCGTCATCGCGGGGCTGGGGGTGGACGGCTACCGGCTCGCGCTCGAGTACTACGCAAGGAGGCTCTAATGGCATTGGCAGACACCCGTTTTGAGGACCGTCGCCGCAAACTGTCCACGAAGCTGGCGGAGCGCCGCATCGACGACATGCTGGTCACCCACCTGACCCACGTGCGCTACCTGTCTGGCTTCTCCGGGTCGAACGGCGCGATGCTGGTGTCGAAGGACCGCACCGCCGCAATTGCCACCGACGGGCGCTACACCACCCAGATCGGCGAGGAAGTGCCGGACATTGCGGCCACCATCGAGCGCAACGTCGGCGTGGCCATGCTGTCCAAGGCCGCCGAGGGGCACCGCGTGGGCTTTGAAGCCGACTACGTTTCGGTTGCCCAGCTGGAGAAGCTGCGCGAGGCGTGCCCCGAGGGGGTCACGCTCGTGCCTGTCAGCGGGGTGATCGAGGAGATCCGTCTGATCAAGGACAACCTGGAACTCACGCGCTTGACGGAGGCTGCGGAGCTGACGGTGCAGGCGATCGACGCAGCGTTGGACGCCGGCGAGCTGCGGGCCGGCCGCACCGAGCGGGAAGTCGCTGCGGACCTGGAATACCGCATGCGCGTGCTCGGCGCGGAGCGCGTCAGCTTCGACACCATCGTCGCATCCGGGCCGAACTCGGCGAAGCCGCACCATAGCGCCGGCGACCGGGTGATCGCGGAGGGCGATCTGGTCACCATCGACTTCGGCATGCACCGCCTCGGCTTCAACTCGGACATGACCCGCACGTTCGCGATCGGGGAGATCGGCTCCCTCGAGCGAGAGATCTACGAGGTCACCCTCGCCTCCCAGCTCGCGGGAGTGAAAGCGGCGGTGCCGGGGACGAAGCTTGTGGACGTGGACAAGGCCTGCCGCGACGTGATCGAGGAGGCCGGATACGGCGAGTACTTCGTGCACTCCACGGGCCACGGCGTGGGGCTGGACGTGCACGAGGCTCCCAGCGCGGCAAAGACCGGTACCGGCGTGCTCGAGGAGGGCATGACCTTGACCATCGAGCCCGGCATCTACATCCCGGGCAAGGCCGGCGTGCGTATTGAGGACACGCTCATCATCACCTCGGCGGCGCCGAAGGTGATCACGGAGTACACCAAGGAACTGACAGTGCTGTAACATTGCTGTGTTTGCACACGCCCCGATACTCCCAGGAGGAAGGTACTTACCATGGCAACTACCGCCGATTTCAAGAACGGCCTGGTGCTGAAGAACGAAGGCAAGCTGCAGCAGATCATCGAGTTCCAGCACGTCAAGCCCGGCAAGGGCCCGGCGTTCGTGCGCACCAAGCTCAAGGACGTTGTCACCGGCAAGACCGTGGACAAGACCTGGAACGCTGGTGTGAAGGTGGAGACCGCAACCGTTGACCGCCGCGACATGACCTACCTGTACAACGACGGCACCAACTACGTTGTCATGGACGACAAGACGTTCGAGCAGTACGAGCTGCCGGCAGACAAGTTCGGCGATGCCGCTCGCTTCCTGCTGGAGAACATGCGCGTGCAGGTTTCCTTCCACGAGGGCGAGGCGCTGTTCGCCGAGCTGCCGATCTCTGTGGACCTGAAGATCGAGCAGACCGAGCCGGGCCTGCAGGGCGACCGCTCCACCGGCGGCACCAAGCCGGCAACCCTGGAGACCGGTGCTGAGATCCAGGTGCCGCTGTTCCTGGAGACCGGCAACGTGGTCAAGGTGGACACCCGCACCGGCGAGTACCTGTCTCGCGTGAACAACTAATGCCCGATTACAAACGACACGGCGCGCGCTACCGTGCGCGTCGCCGGGCAGTAGACATCCTTTTCGAGGCGGAGACCCGCGACATCGATCCTGTGGCGATCGTGGAGGACCGCGCGCAGCTGTCCCAGGACCCGCTCAACGCAGTCGCGCCGGTGGCGGACTACACCCGCACCATCGTCGCGGGCGCGGCGGAGAAGCTGGACGACCTCGACGACGCTATTGAGCGCCACCTCTCCGAGGACTGGGAGCTGTTCCGCCTGCCCGCCGTGGACCGTCAGATCCTGCGCGTTGCGGCGTGGGAGATTCTGTTCAACGACGAGGTGGACGCGCCGATCTCCATCGCCGAGGGGGTGGAGATGGCCGCGGAGTACTCCGGGGCCCAGGCAGCGCCGTACATTAACGTCGTGCTCGACGGCATCGCCCAGCGCGCAGCGTCCAACTCGCCGTTTGCCGGCGAGGGCGCGGAAGACGCCTACCCGGTAGAGGACGAGAGTGCCCCCACCGATGAGCACTCAGAGGACTCCGGGCTGGAGCAGGCGGAGGACACCGACGCAGCCACGGCCCACGAGATCGCCGAGTCCACCGAAGACTTGGAGGCCGGGGAACCGGCGACGGACGGGACCCGCGGCTAGTACCGGGCCCGGCAGAAAGTCGAGTAGAGGAGGTCGAGTACACGCCCATTGAGCGGCGTACTCGACCTCCTTTACTCGACTTCCAGACCGAACACCACCGAAAGGAAGCGACATGTCCAAACTCACCGTTGAAGAAGCCAAGCAGTTTTTCGTGGGCCCCGATTTCCAGCTCGCGGACGTGGACCCGGCCGCCACGCCAGGGGTCTCGGACGTGGACGACGCGTTCAACGACTACGACGACGACCTGGACGAGCTGCAGGAGATGCTCTTCGCCAACGGGCGCGCCGGAAACGAGGACGCCGGTTCCATCCTGCTGGTGCTGCAGGGCATGGACACTTCCGGCAAAGGTGGCATCGTCCGCAACGTCATCGGCGCGACCATGGACCTGCAGGGTGTGCACGTCCAGGGCTTCGGCCGCCCGACGGAGGAGGAAGCCGCGCACGATTTCTTGTGGCGCTTCACCCCGCACCTGCCCAAGCCGGGGCAGATCGCGGTGTTCGACCGCTCGCACTACGAGGACGTGCTGGTGCAGCGCGTGAAGCAGATGGCGCCGCCGGAGGAGATCGAGCGCCGCTACGGCGCGATCGTGGAATTCGAGAACGAGCTCGCGGCGCGAGGCACGAAGATCATCAAGGTGATGCCGCACATCTCGCGCGAGTTCCAGGCGGAAAACCTGAAAAAGCGCATCGAGCGCGCCGACAAGCACTGGAAGTACAACCCGAGCGACATCGAGGACCGCAAGCTGTGGAGCCAGTTCATGGCCGCCTATCAGATCGCCATGACGCGCACGTCCACAGAGGTCGCGCCGTGGTACTGCATCCCGTCCGACAACAAGAAGTACTGCCGCACGGTGGTCAAGGCATTGCTTTTCGATGCGCTCAAGTCGCTCAACCTCGAGTGGCCTGCCGCCGATTTCGATCCCGAGGTTGAGCTGGAGCGTCTGGCGAACTCCTAGTCGGCGGAGTCGGTGGGGTCGGGCTCGGCCGGGGAGTCGGTCTCGCCGTCAGCCGGCGCGACGCCGGCGGCCTCGGCCTGCTTCTGAATCTCGCCGACCAGCGCCCGCATCGCGTCCTGGGTGGCCAGCACGCCGTCGACGGCGGCCTTGAGCGAGTTGGAGAGCTGGTCGTCCGCGAGCCCCGCGCCAACCTGGATCTCGGACTCGGTGCGCACGACGAGGTTCTCGGTGCGGTTGACCACCAGTGCGCGCGCGTCCAGGTAGGAGCTGTTGACCTGGTTCGCCGCCAGGTACAACGTGGCGTCAGGCGTGTCGGCTGGGGTGTCGGTGACGGAGTCCGCGCGGACGATGAGCACGGAATCCAGCAGCACGAACAGCAGATTGTAGCCGTTGACGTTGGCGTGGCCCGCGCGGCCCGAGGGGTCGTCGGAGACCTCCACGTCGTGGCCGGCCATGGCCTTGATCACGCGGTCGATGGTCACGAGCGTTGCGTTGCTCATTACTGCGGCTCCTCCCAGGTGACAACGGTGGGGAAAGTGTTCTTCAAAAAGTCGAAGGCCTGCAACGTGGTGTCGATGGAGCTGGCGATGAACGCGCCGAGCTGGTTGAACGACGCACCCTCGGCGATGCGCATCGCGCGGATGGCGCTGATGGCCAGCTGGTCCTCGCCGCGTTCGAAGAAACGCAGGGTGGGCGCGAAGTGCGTCTGGTTGTGCTCGTTGCACGCGTAGAGCACCTTCGGTGCCATCTCGCGGGGGAACTCGCCGCGCCACAGCGCTTCGAACACGAGGTGGTCGCCGTCGATGGCGACCACGATGGCGGCGTTGATGAAGCCGGAGCGCACTGCCTGGTCTTCGATGCGGTACTCGAGGTTTTCCTCCTCGAAGATCGCGGCGACGGCCTCGGGCGTGACCTGCTCGGTCACGTTGCGTTCGGGGTGCTCGCTCGGCTGGACGGGCTCTTCGGTTTGATCTGTAGTCACGCCTGCGAGACTAGCAGCTGCTCGCGGCCCAACTCGTGGCGCAGGGCTTCGTCGAGGGTGGGGTAGCGCAGCCGCCAGCCGTGCTCGGCCGCCACGGTGGGCAGGACGCGTTGGTCCGCCAGCGCGAGCTCGTGCGCGCCCTCTTTGCCCAGCAGCAGTTTCGGGCCGAACGTCGGGATGGAAAACAGGTCCGGCCGGCGCAGCAGGCGGGCGAGGGTGGCAGACAGCTCGGCGTTGGTCACCGGCTCTGGCGCAGTGGCATTGACGGGCCCGGAGACCGTCTCGTCCAGCAGGGCGCGCACGTAGAAATCGGACAGGTCGTCCAGCGCCACCCAGCTCATCCAGAAATCGCCGCGGCCGAACTGCGCGGTGAGTCCCGCGTTGACGCTGGCCTTGAGCACCGGCAACAGCCCGCCAGCGCTGGACAGCGCCAGCCCGGTGCGGATGTGCACGCTGCGCATCCCGTCGACATTGGCGGCGTGCTCCCAGGCGTCGCAGACCTCGGCCAAGAACCCCTCGCCGGGCCCGTCAGCCTCGGCGCGTGGAACGCTGCCAGCATCTGTCCCGTAGTACCCCACCGCCGAGGCGCCGACGAAGACCTCCACTCCCGAGTCCGCGGCGAGGCGGGCGAGTCTGCGGGTGGGCTCCACGCGCGAGTCGCGGATGCTGCGCTTCTTTTCTTCGGTGAACCGGCCCATGATGGTCTCGCCTGCGAGGTGGATCACCCCGTCCACGCCGGCTAGCAGGTCAGCTGCCGGGTTGTCCATGTCCCAGTGCCGCTCGCCGGGGCCCGCTGTGCCTCGCACCAGCGGGATCACGGTGTGCCCGGCGGTGGTCAGCTGCGCGCGCAGGTGGGTGCCGACGAGGCCGCTGGAGCCGGTCATGGCCACCGTCTTCGGGGCGGCGTGAGGCAGGGAAGCGATGAACCGCATGTCCTCCACCAGCTGGCGCTGGCGGTAAGCCCAGGCGGGGCGGAGCGCGGCTTCTGGGAGGCGGGCACTGACGTCGTCGATAAGCAATGTGCCCTCGCCCGCGTCCTCGAAACGGTGCACATGGCGCCAACCGGTGGCCGCGCGCACCGGCTGGTTCGCGGCGACGTCGGTGAACTGGCGGCCCGCGACGTAACCGTCGGCGAGGTGGCGCGCGACCCACTTCTGGCCCGCGGGGAGGCGGAACACTGTGGTGCCGCTGCGTATCGACGCGGCTTCGCTTGCCACCCGCATCGGCAGGAACCCGGGGGTAAGGCGGGTGACCGCGCCTGGGCGGGTGTGCCAGCGCCAGACGGTGTCGCGGTCGAAGGGGAGGGTGTACTCAGCGTGGATGCCCATGGAATCCTTCCCGGTTTATACATGCAGGTGCTAAGGTGAAACGCGGTCCCAAGACTACACACGGCCCCGGTAGGCGGGGCCGGTTCGAAATCCTTTAAATTCCGCACTGTGAGGCGGGGAAGGAGGTTCGATGAGTGAGAACGAACGGTCGACCGTTGAGTTGCTGAACGCTCAAGACGTCGGCCGCACTGTTGCACGCATCGCGCACCAGATCATCGAGAAAACGGCGTTGGACGATGAGACCAGCCCGCAGGTTGTGCTGCTGGGAATTCCGTCCGGGGGAGTGCCGCTGGCGCAGCGCATCGCTGAGGCCGTTGAAGAATTTTCCGGGGTGGCGATCCCCGTGGGCAGCTTGGACGTGACGCTGTACCGCGACGACTTGCGCAACCGCCCCCACCGCGCCCTGCGGCCCACCAACATCCCGGTGGACATTGACGGGGCAGTGGTCATCCTTGTCGACGACGTGCTGTACTCCGGCCGCACGATCCGCGCGGCGCTGGATTCCTTGCGCGACATCGGCCGCCCCGCAGCCATCCAGCTGGCGGTGCTGGTGGACCGCGGCCACAGAGAACTGCCCATCCGCGCGGACTACGTGGGCAAAAACATCCCCACCTCGAAGGACGAGGACGTCACCGTGTCGCTGACGCCGCTCGATGCCGAGGACCGGGTCACGCTGGCTAGGGAGGCGTAAATGAAGCACCTGATCGACATCGCGGACCTTTCCCGCGAGGAAATTGTCGGCCTGATGGACGAGGCGGACCGCTTCCGCGAAGCCCTGGACGGCCGCCAGATAAAAAAGCTGCCCACCCTGCGCGGTCGCACCGTGATGACGCTGTTCTACGAAAACTCCACCCGTACCCGGTCCTCGTTTGAGACGGCGGGCAAGTGGATGAGCGCGGACGTGATCAACCTGTCTGCGTCCTCGTCCTCGGTGAAGAAGGGCGAGTCGCTCAAAGACACCGCGGCCACCCTCGAGGCTATCGGCGCGGACGCGATCATCATGCGCCACCCGGCCTCGGGCGCGTCGCAGCTTCTGCGCAAGTGGCTGCCGGAAACCAGCATCATCAACGCCGGCGACGGCCAGCACCAGCACCCCACCCAGGCGCTTTTGGACGCGGTGACTATGCGCCAGCACATCGGCGACGTGGCCGGCAAGACCGTGCTCATCGTCGGCGACATCTTGCACTCGCGCGTGGCGCGGTCCAACGTGGACCTGCTGCACACCCTCGGCGCCGAGGTTGTGCTGGTGGCCCCGCCGACGCTTCTGCCCACCGGCGTGCAGTACTGGCCGGCACGTGTGTCGCACGACTTCGACGCGGAGGTCGAGCAGGCGGACGTGGTGATGATGCTGCGTGTGCAGGCTGAGCGCATGCACGGCGGGTTCTTCCCGTCGCACCGCGAGTACGCCACCCTGTACGGGCTGAGCAAGGACCGCGCGAACCGCATGAAGGATTCGGCGCTGATCATGCACCCGGGCCCGATGCTGCGCGGCATGGAAATCAACTTCGACGTCGCGGACCGCGACAACGCCGTGGTGCTGGGCCAGGTGTCCAACGGTGTCTACACCCGCATGGCCGTGCTGTTTACGCTGCTCGCCAGCTCAGGAGAGCAGGGCGGCAACGAGGAAGGAGCCAGCAAGTGACCACGCTCGCTTTGAACAACGTCCGCCCGTACGGCGAGGACGTGACCAACATTCTCATCGACGTCGCCGACGGCGTGATCGACTCAATCGGGGAGAACCCCTTCGACGACGCGGACGAGGTTATGGACTGCGAAGGCAACGTGCTGCTGCCGGGCCTGGTGGACATGCACGTGCACCTGCGCGAGCCGGGCCGCGAGGACACCGAGACCATCGCCACCGGCTCCGACGCCGCGGCCAAGGGCGGGTTCACCGCCGTGTTCACCATGGCGAACACCAACCCGGTGATCGACCAGCCTTTCCTCGCCGAGGCGGTGTGGGCGAAGGGCCAGGAGTACGGCAAGTGCGACGTCTACCCGGTCGGCTCCATCTCCCAGGGCTTGAAGGGCGAACAGCTCACCGAGATCGGGCTGATGTCCCGCAGCGGCGTGCGTATGTTCTCCGACGACGGCAAGTGCGTCAACGACCCGCAGCTGATGCGCCGCGCCATCGAGTACGCCAAGGCGCACGACGTGGTGCTCGCGCAGCACGCCGAGGACCACCGCATGACGGAAGGCGCGTCCGCCCACGAGGGCGATCAGGCCGCGCGCCTGGGCCTGCGTGGCTGGCCGCGCGTGGCGGAGGAGTCCATTGTGGCCCGCGACGCGATCATGACCCGCGACTACGGCGGCCGCTACCACCTGTGCCACGCTTCTACCGAGGGCACCGTGGAGCTTCTGCGCTTTGCCAAGAACCAGGGCATCGACGTCACCGCTGAGGTCACGCCGCACCACCTGATGCTCACCGACGAGAAGCTGGCCACCTACGACGGCCTGTTCCGCGTGAACCCGCCGCTGCGCGAAGCGCGCGACGCTGAGGCACTCAAGCAGGCGCTTCTCGACGGCACCGTCGACGTGGTCGCCACCGACCACGCCCCGCACGGCTCCGAAGACAAGTGCGTGGAGTTCGAGCACGCCAAGCCCGGCATGCTCGGCCTGGAGACCTCCCTTGCCGTGGTACACCGCATCTTCGTCGAGCCGGGGCTGGCCGATTGGCGCTTCGTGGCCAAGGTCATGAGCGAGCGGCCGGCCGAGATCCTGCGCCTGAAAGACCAGGGCCGCCCGATCAACGTCGGCGAGCCGGCCAACCTGGTGCTGGTGGACCCGCAATCGCCGTGGACCGCCCACGGCGACGAGATGGCGTCCAAGGCATCGAACACCCCGTACGAAGGCATCGAATTTTCCGCCCGCGTGGTTGGCACCTGGCTGCGCGGCACCCAAACCTACGACGCGAAGAAGGCGTAAACCATGTCTGAAAACACCACCACACAACCCCAGCGCACGCCCGCAACGCTCGTGCTTGACGACGGCTCCGCCTTCCCCGGCTTCATCTTCGGCGCGACGCCGGCTGCGGATGGCGCCAGTGAGATCGCCGGCGAGGTCGCTTTCACCACCGACATGTTCGGCTACGAGCGCGAGCTGTGCGAGGCGGAACGCTTCGGCCAGATCCTCGTCTTCGCCACCCCGCAGGTGGGCAACGTCGGCTGGACCGGCGAGGGCGCATCCGGCAGCACCGACATCACCGCCGCAGCAGTCATCGTGCGCGACCTCGCGCGCATCGCTTCCAACCACAACGCCCAGCGCACCCTCGCCGAAGAGCTCGAGGCGCAGGGGATTACCGGGCTGTGGGGCGTGGACACCCGCAAGCTCGTCCGACACCTGGCCGCCGCTGCCCGCGAGGGAAAGATGGTGCGGGGCCAGGTCACCGTCGAAAGCCAAGAAGCCTAAGAGAAAGACCAGGAGATACAGACATGAAGCGTAACGATTTGAACCACGTCCTGGTCATCGGCTCCGGCCCGATCGTGATTGGCCAGGCCTGCGAGTTCGACTACTCCGGCACCCAGGCGTGCCGCGTGCTCAAGGACGAGGGCCTGCGGGTGACGCTGGTCAACTCGAACCCGGCGACGATCATGACCGACCCCGAGTTTGCCGACCACACCTACGTGGAACCGATTGAGCCCGGCTACATCGATCGCATCCTCGCCCGCGAAGCCGAGCAGGGCCACCCGGTCGACGCTATTTTGCCCACCCTCGGCGGCCAGACTGCGCTGAACACGGCGATCAAGCTGGACCGCCTCGGCATTCTGGAAAAGCACGGCGTGGAGCTCATCGGCGCGGACATCGACGCCATCGAGCGCGGCGAGGACCGCCAGAAATTCAAGGACATCGTGGACAAGATTGGCGGCGAATCCGCCCGCTCCCGCGTCTGCTTCACCATGGAAGAGGTGGAGGAGACCGTCGCGGAGCTGGGGTTCCCGTGTGTGGTGCGCCCCTCGTTCACCATGGGCGGGCTCGGCTCCGGCCTGGCGTACGACATGGATGATTTGCACCGCATCGCCGGCGACGGCCTGGTGGCTTCGCCGGAGGCGAACGTGCTGATCGAGGAATCCATCCTGGGCTGGAAGGAAATCGAGCTGGAGCTCATCCGCGACTCCGCGGATAACTGCATCGCCATCGCCACCATTGAGAACGTGGATGCGATGGGTGTGCACACCGGCGACTCGGTCACCGTGGCGCCGGTGCTGACGATGACCGAGCCCGAGGTCACCGCCATGATCGAGCAGGGCAAGGCCATCATCCGCGAGGTCGGCGTGAAAACGGGCGGCTGCAACATCCAGTTCGCCATCAACCCCAAAGACGGCCGAATGATCATCATCGAGATGAACCCGCGCGTGTCGCGGTCCTCGGCGCTGGCGTCCAAGGCCACCGGCTACCCGATTGCCAAGGTGGCCACCCTGCTGGCCATCGGCTACACGCTCGACGAAATCCCGAACGACATGACCGGCGGCGAAACCACCGCGCTTGCGGAGCCGACGCTCGACTACGTCATCGTGAAGATGCCGCGTTTCGCCTTTGAGAAGTTCCCTGGCTCCGACGAGACCCTGGGCACGTCCATGAAGGCTGTGGGCGAGGCGATGGGCATCGGCCGCAACTACATCCAGGGCCTGAACAAGGTTATGCGTTCGATGGAGGACAAGCCGAACGGTTTCTGGACCAAGCCGGACGAGTACTTCGCCGACGAGCGCGCAACCGACGCCGCCGCGGTGCTCGAGGACCTGAAGGTGCCCACCGACAAGCGTCTCTACGACGTAGAGCTTGCGCTGCGCCTGGGCGCGAGCGTCGAGGAGGTCTACGAGGCCTCCGGCATCGACCCGTGGTTCCTGGAGGAGCTCGTCGCGCTCATTGACTTCAGGCAGCAGCTTGTCGACGCTCCGGTGCTCGACGCCGAGCTTTTGCGCGAGGCGAAGGCGTTCGGCCTGTCCGACGCCCAGATCGCCGCGCTTCGCCCGGAGCTGGCGGGGGAGTCCGGGGTGCGCCAGCTGCGCTGGTCGCTGGGGATTGCCCCGACTTTTAAGACCGTGGATACCTGCGCGGGCCAATTCGACGCGAAGGTGCCGTACCTGTACTCCGCCTACGAGCTCGACCCGGAGGCGGAAAATGAGGTTGTTTCTTCCTCGAGCGACAGCGGGAAGGAGAAGGTGATCATCCTCGGCTCGGGCCCGAACCGCATCGGCCAGGGCATCGAGTTCGACTACTCGTGCGTGCACGCGGCGCTTGAGCTGTCGCGTGTGGGATACGAGACGGTGATGGTCAACTGCAACCCGGAGACTGTCTCCACCGACTACGATACGGCGGACCGCCTCTACTTTGAGCCGCTGACGTTCGAGGACGTCATGGAGATCTACCGCGCCGAGGCCGCCACCGGCACCGTCGCCGGCGTGATCGTCCAGCTGGGCGGCCAGACTCCGCTGGGGCTGGCGCAGCAGCTTGAGGACGCCGGCGTGCCCGTGGTTGGCACCTCCCCCAAGGCCATCGACATGGCGGAGGACCGCGGCGAGTTCGGCAAGGTGCTCGACGCCGCGAACCTGCCGGCCCCGGCTTACGGCACCGCGACCACCTTCGAGGGTGCGCGCGAGGTGGCGGGCCGCATTGGCTACCCGGTGCTGGTGCGCCCCTCCTACGTGCTGGGCGGGCGCGGCATGGAGATCGTCTACGACGAGGACAACCTCCGTGATTACATCGAGCGCGCCACCGAGCTTTCCCCGGACCACCCGGTGCTGGTGGACCGCTTCCTGGACAACGCCATCGAGATCGACGTCGACGTGCTCTGCGACGGCACGGACGTCTACCTCGGCGGCGTGATGGAGCACATCGAGGAAGCTGGCATCCACTCCGGCGACTCCGCGTGTGCGCTGCCGCCGATGACGCTGGGCCCGGATGACATCGCCAACGTCCGCCGTTCCGCGGCGGCGCTCGCGCACGGTATCGGCGTCAAGGGCCTGATGAACGTGCAGTTCGCGCTCAAGGACGACATCCTCTACGTCATCGAGGCCAACCCGCGCGCATCGCGCACCGTGCCGTTTGTGTCCAAGGCCACCGGCGTGCACCTGGCCAAGGCGGCCGCGCGCGTCATGATGGGTACTACGATTGCCCAGCTGCGTTCGGAGGGGTTGATCCCGTCCGACTACGACGGCGGCTCGCTGCCGATGGAGCACCCGATCGCGGTGAAGGAAGCCGTGCTGCCGTTTACCCGCTTCCGTCGCCCGGACGGCGCGCTGCTGGACACCATCCTCGGCCCGGAAATGAAGTCCACCGGCGAGGTCATGGGCCTGGCGCCGTCGTTCGGCGTGGCGTACGCGAAGGCGGAGGCCGCCGCATTCGGCGAGCTGCCCACCGAAGGCACCGTGTTCGTCTCCCTGGCCAACCGCGACAAGCGCACCCTGATCTTCCCGATCCAGCGCCTGTCCACCATGGGCTTTAAGGTGCTGGCCACTGAGGGTACCGCCCAGATGCTGCGCCGCAACGGCATCGAGTGCGAGGTTGTGCTCAAGGGGTCCCAGGTCCGTGACGGCGCCGAGGGCAAATCCATCGTGGACCGCATCCTCGACGGCGAGATCGACCTGGTGCTCAACACCCCGGCTGGTTCCGCTGGCGCGCGCCACGACGGCTACGACATCCGCGCGGCTGCCGTCGTCGCCGACGTGGCCATCATGACCACCGTGCAGGGCGTCACCGCGGCGGTGCAGGGCATCGAGGCTATCCGCGCCAACGAAATCTCGGTGACTAGCCTGCAGGAGCTCGAGCACGGCAAGGCAGAGGCGAAGTAGTGGCTGCGCAGACCTTCAGCCAGCGTCTTGTGGCGGCCGGGCAAGAGCACGGCCGTCTATGCGTGGGCATTGACCCGCACGCCGCGCTGCTCGAGCAGTGGGGGCTGGACAACACTGTCGAGGGCCTGCGCGCGTTCTCGGAGACGTGCGTGGAGGCCTTCGCGGGCCACGCCGCGGTAGTCAAGCCGCAGGTGGCGTTTTTCGAGCGCTTCGGCGCAGTCGGATTCGCGGTGCTCGAGAACACGCTCGCCCGGCTGCGCGAGAGCGGCACCTTGGTGATCGCCGACGCGAAGCGCGGCGATATCGGCTCCACGATGGCGGGATACGCGTCAGCCTGGCTTGCGCCCGGTGCTCCGCTGGAGACGGACGCGCTGACTGTGACCCCGTACCTCGGCGTCGGATCGCTCGACCCGGCAATCGAATTGGCTGCGCAGCACGGCAAGGGCGTGTTTGTCATGGCCGCCAACTCCAATCCGGAGGCGGCGGCGCTGCAAACCGGCACGATCGACGGCAAGATGCTCTCGCAGCGGATGGTCGACGAGTGCGCGCAGTACAACCGTACCGACGATCCTGAATACATCGGGCACGTCGGCGTGGTCGTCGGCGCGACCGTGCAAACCCCGCCGGTGCTCGACGGCCTGAACGCCCCGGTGCTGATGCCCGGAGTGGGCGCGCAGGGAGCGACGATGGCCGATGCGGAAGCCATCGCGGGTGAAATTGGACACCTGGTTTTCCCGAGTGTTTCGCGTTCGGTGCTCACTGCTGGTCCGGATGTGGCTGAGCTGCGCAAACGCGTATCTGACCTGGGGAAACAGGCGAAAGGCTAGGGTCTATTAACTGCCCAGCAAAATCCCTGGTAGTTTAGTCCCGTCGCACGGTGACGTGGAGAAATGCGGTGTACAACGCGCTCCGCGGAACCGTTGCAGAATAAAGCAGTGTTAGACTGTGCCGAACGTGGCGAATTGCACCGATGACATTCGGAGGAGTGCGCCCCGGATCCGGCACATGTCGGACTGGACAATTGTTCGTAACTATTACATGGAGGAACCCGTGGCACTTCCACAGTTGACCGATGAGCAGCGCAAGGCAGCACTTGAGAAGGCAGCAGAGGCCCGTAAGGCGCGTGCTGAGCTGAAGGCATCCCTCAAGCGCGGCGAGACCACGCTCAAGGACGTCCTGAACAAAGCTGACACCGACGAAATCATCGGCAAGACCAAGGTCTCCGCACTCCTCGAGGCAATGCCGAAGGTGGGCAAGGTCAAGGCCCGCGAGATCATGGAGGAGCTGGAGATCGCTCAGACCCGTCGTCTGCGCGGCCTCGGTGACCGTCAGCGTCGCGCGCTGCTCGAGCGCTTCGGCTACGAAGAGAACTAGTCGTGTCTGAGGTGGCTCCCCGCGGACAGCTGGTCGTCTTGGCCGGCCCGTCCGCGGTGGGTAAGTCGACGGTGGTGAGCGGCCTTCGCAGCGCCGTACCGGATTTGTACTTCTCGGTGTCCATGACCACCCGCGCTCCGCGCCCGGGTGAGGTGGACGGGAAAGACTACTTCTTTGTCACCCCAGAGCACTTCCAGGGCCGCATCGACCGCGGAGAGATGCTGGAGTGGGCCGACATCCACGGAGGGCTGCAGCGCTCCGGCACACCCGCCGGGCCGGTGCAGGAAGCCATGGATGCAGGCCGTCCCGTCCTCGTCGAAGTTGACCTCGCAGGTGCACGGAACATCAAGCGCCTGCTGCCAGAAGCGCGGACCGTGTTTTTGGCGCCGCCGTCGTGGGACATTCTTGTCCAGCGGCTCACCGGGCGCGGCACCGAGACCCCGGAGGTGATCGAGCGCAGGCTCGCCACCGCCCGCGAGGAGCTCGACGCCCAGGGCGAGTTCGATGTCGTGGTGGTCAACGACAACGTGGACACGGCAGTGGCCACCATCGCCGGCATTCTTCAAGGCACATCTTCCAACAACAGTTAGCGAGTGGGTTACACGTGAGCAACACAACCAAGGATTTGTCCGAGACGTCCGCTGCTGAGGAAACCACCCAGCAGGAGAACGTTTACGACACTCCGGAGGGCATTACGGCGCCCCCGATCGACGAGCTTTTGACCAAGGTGTCGTCGAAGTACGCGCTCGTCATCTTCGCAGCGAAGCGTGCCCGCCAGATCAACAGCTTCTACCAGAACTCCGAGGACGGCGTCTTCGAGTTCGTGGGCCCGCTGGTCTCTCCGGAGCCGGGCGAAAAGCCGTTGTCGATCGCGCTGCGCGAGATCGAGGCAGGACTGCTCGAGCACGAGGAAGGCCAGTAAGCCTCACCCCATTGCCAGAGCGCTGCGCTAGCGCTCTGCAGGTGTCCGCCGCCGCCCAGCAATCATGCTGGGCGGCGGCGGTTTTGTATGCTTGGGGCTCATGAGCGAAGCCCCACACTCGTCCCATCCGCTGCGTGTTGTCGTAGGAGTCTCCGGCGGTATCGCCGCGTACAAGGCCTGCCATCTTGTCCGGAACTTCAAAGAGGCGGGTGATGAGGTTCGGGTGATCCCCACGCAGAACGCGCTCAATTTCGTGGGTGCGGCGACGTTCGAGGCGTTGAGCGGCAACCCGGTGGACACCGGAGTGTTCACCCGCGTCGACGAGGTGCAGCACGTGCGGGTGGGGCAGGAGGCCGACCTGATCGTCGTGGCGCCAGCGACCGCGGACTTCATGGCTCGGGCCGCCGCGGGGCGTGCGGACGACCTGCTCACCTCGACCATCCTCGTCGCCACGTGCCCGGTGGTGCTTGCCCCCGCGATGCACACCGAGATGTGGCTCAACCCGGCCACGCAGGCGAACGTCGCCACGCTGCGCGAGCGGGGTATCACGGTGCTTGAACCCGCGCACGGGCGTCTCACTGGCAAAGACACCGGGCCCGGGCGTTTGCTGGAACCGGACGTGATCGCCGAACTCGCTCGCACGGTGCTGCGCACTAGCACATTCGCCCCGACCCTTGCGGGCAAGCGCGTGCTGATCAGCGCGGGCGGCACCCAGGAGAACATTGACCCGGTGCGCTACATCGGCAACCGGTCCTCCGGCAAGCAGGGCTACGCGCTCGGCGACGTCGCCGCGCAACGAGGCGCGAAGGTGACCATAGTGGCGGGGGCGACCGATGCGCTGGATCCGCCGTCGGGCGCGGAGGTGATCAAGGTCGGCTCCACCCGCGAAATGCAACAGGCGATGGCGGAACGAGCGCCGGAGGCCGACGTGGTGATTATGGCTGCTGCCGTGGCGGATTTCCGTCCAGAAGCAGAAGCGAGCACGAAGCTGAAGAAGGGCAAAGCCGACGACGCGCTGTCCACGATCCGCCTCACCGAAAACCCGGACATCCTCAAGGGCTTGGTCCAGATGCGGGAGGCGGGGGAGACCGCCGCGACCATCATCGGCTTCGCCGCAGAGACGGACAACGAGTTCGAAAATGGCCGCGCCAAGCTCAAGCGCAAGGGCGCGGACATGCTCATGCTCAACTCCGTGGCCGGCGGCGGCGTGTTCGGCCAGGCCCGCAACCGAGGCTGGCTGCTTAGCGCAGACGGCCGCGAAGAGGAGATTCCCGACGGCACCAAGCACGAGGTCGCGGCCCGGATCTGGGACGCCGTCGAGCGCCTTTCGCAGTGACATTGCACATTTAGACAGCTTGGTCTATCGTGGGCATCACTTCACGACGTGCCGTTCCCGTTTCAGCCGTTGGACGCCGCCGGAACGCTACCCGTTCGCATAGACGCTAAGGAAAGACTGCTTTGTCCACTGATACGTACTTCCGCTTGTTCACAAGCGAATCGGTCACCGAGGGCCACCCCGACAAGATCTGCGACGCGATCTCGGACTCGATCCTGGACGACATGCTCGCTCAGGACCCGGACGCGAAGGTGGCCGTGGAGACCCTCGCCACGACCGGCCAGGTGCATGTGGCGGGGGAGGTGCGCACTTCCGCCTACTCCAACATCGCGCGGATCGTGCGCGAGAAGCTGGTGGAGATCGGGTTCGACTCTTCTGAGGTCGGCTTCGACGGCCGCAGCTGCGGCGTGAACATCGCCATCGGCGACCAGTCTTCGGAGATCCACGATTCCGTGGTGACGTCCCAGGAGGTCCGCGAGAACACCTCCACCGGCGAGGACGACCGGACCGGCGCGGGCGACCAGGGCCTGATGTTCGGCTACGCCACCAACGAGACACCGGAGTACATGCCGCTGCCGATCTCCACGGCGCACCGCCTGGCCCGCCGCCTGTCCCAGGTGCGCCACGAGGGCATCGTCGAGGGGTTGCGCCCGGACGGCAAGACCCAGGTGACCTTCGCCTACGGCGGCCAGACCCCGGCGTTCATCGACACGATCGTCATCTCCACCCAGCACGACCCGGACTTCACCGGCGAGGCGCTGGAGGCGGCGCTTCGCGAGCACGTGATCAACTGGGTGCTCAAGGACGCAAACCTGCAGCAGTACTACCGCGAGGACACCAAGGTGCTGGTCAACCCGTCCGGCTCCTTCATCCAGGGTGGCCCCATGAGCGACGCCGGTCTGACCGGCCGCAAGATCATCGTGGACACCTACGGCGGCATGGCCCGCCACGGCGGCGGCGCGTTTTCCGGCAAGGACCCCTCAAAGGTGGACCGTTCCGGCGCGTACGCGATGCGCTGGGTGGCCAAGAATATTGTCGCCGCGGGCCTGGCGGAGCGCGTCGAGGTGCAGGTGGCATACGCCATCGGCCGCGCGAACCCGGTGGGGCTGTACGTGGAGACGTTCGGTACCGCCGCGGAGGGCCAGACGGACGAGAGCATCCAGCAGGCGGTGGAGAAGGTCTTCGACCTGCGCCCCGAGGCGATCATCCGCGAGCTGGACCTCAAGCGCCCGATCTACGCGCAAACCGCCGCGTACGGCCACTTCGGCCGCACGGACATCGACGTGCCGTGGGAGCGCACCGACAAGGTCGACGACTTGAAGGGCGCCGCCGGCGTCTAGTCCGTCTCCGGCGTCTTGCCCGCCTGGTGTTGCTGCCAGGCGGCTTTTTCTTGCTCAGAACGCCGGTGGTTGCGCAGCGCGACCACGCCGACGACGATGCCGATGACCACCGGCACCCAGATCTTCGAGTACTCGAGCAGCCACAGCGCCCACTCGGGAACCTCGGGGAACTCCGGCAGGTCGATGTCTGGCATCGGCAGGTTGAATTCTGGCAGCGACGGCACCGGCAGGTCCATGTGCGGCAGCTGCCAATCGGGCAGGTCCCAGTCGGGCAAAAACCCAACTAGCCAGCCGATGAACCTCGAGATGATCGGGCCGAGCACGAGCACCGCGAGCGCCCAGCCGCCCTTGCCCAACCCTTCCGCCATGGGGATGAGGGTGCGCTTGAGCTCGCTGGACTGCATGGTTTCGCGCCTGTGCGCGCCGCGGGAGCCGGTGGGCGGGTCGAACTCCACCACCGTGTCGCCTTCGCGAAACTCCACGCTGAGCAGCTCGTCGAAACTACTGACCCGAAGCTTCAGGTGCGGTTTCTTGCGGTCGGTGCCGAGCCCCGCCGGCGTTTCCAGCTCGCCTTTCGGGCCGTCGCCGAACAGCGGCAGCCGGGCGCTTGCGACGTCGTTGTAGCGGTGCTGCACCTCGCCGTTGACGCGCACCTCCATGCGCTCGGTGGGGTTTTTCGTCCACAGCTTGATCCGCTCTTTGAGGGGGCTCTCCGCCGTGGCCAGGGTGCCGGGTTTGTCCGCTTCGTCGCCGGGCCAGCTGGGATCCTCGGCGGCGAAGTCGCGGTCGAAACCGACGCGGACCTCGATCAGGCCGTATTCGGGGTGGTTGAGGCTCCAGGTTTCCATCGGTTACGCCTCCGCTTTGCTTCTCGACGAGCTGCCGCCCACCAACGACCCCACCCACACTGCCGCCGCGCAGGCGAGCGTCACCGCGATGGAGTAGATGAACGTGCCGTCGTTGAAGTACAGGGCCTTGGAGATCCAGAAGCCCACCCCGGTCAAAAGGGGCAGGGACAAAGTGGGGCGGAAGGCGATGCCGTCGATAAGCCCGGCGATGATCGCCACTGCGAAGATGAACCCGACCATCACCCACGGGTTACCCACCAACGGGATGAGCAGCAGGGGCCCGAGCGCGTAGGCGGCGAGCATGGCGTAGGGGATGGCTTTGACCCATCCGTGGCGGCCGCCGTTGTCCTGCTGTTCAGTCACAGGCAGGAGTATAGGAACTAATCCGCGCGCGTGTAGACGTGGCCCGCCTCGGGTCGTTTGATCATCTCGTCTAGGCCAACGGGATTGAGCCCCTTGGCGCGCAGGCCGTCGATGACGCACTCCGCCGCGTCGACGGTTGGCTGGTGGATGTCGTGCATGAGGATGATGGAGCCCTCGCGTGCGCCGTCCACCGCCCGCTTGCAGGTGGTGGCGGGGTTGCGGTGCTGCCAGTCGGCGGTGTCCACGTCCCACACGGCCAGCGCCATGCCGCGGGCACCCGCGGCGGAGGCCACGCGCGGGTTGTGGGAGCCGTAGGGCGGGCGCAACCAGTGCGGGTCGAGGCCGGCCTGCTTCTGCAGCGCGGCGTCCGTGTCGTCCAACTGGGCGGCAATGGCGCCATCGGACTGCCTGGCCAGGTCCGGGTGGGAAAAGGAGTGGTTTCCGATGGTGTGGCCCTCGTCGCGGATCCGCCGCAGGATCTGCGGGTTCGCGTTGGCGTTTCGGCCCACCACGAAGAAGGTCGCGTGCACGCCCTTGCGCTTGAGGATGTCCAGCAGGCGCTCGGTGCTGCCGGGGACCGGGCCGTCGTCGTAGGTGATGGCGACGCAGTTGTAGCAATTGGGCGGCACCGGCGACGGCGCTGGCTCCTGCGCGGGCGCGACGGTGACGTCGGCCGGTTTCGCTGGCTCGGGCGGGCGCAGGTGCGGCGGCACGGCCTGCTTCACCTGCCCGGGAAGACCGTTGTAGGCGCGGCGCCAGCCGTCCTCGACGGTGCTGCGGGCGCGGTCGGAGGAGCCGGCGATGAAGGCGGAGCTGCCGTCGATAGGCAACCCAGCTCCCTGCACGAGGATGGGGCCGAAGCTGTCGCCGGAGATGATCTTTGCGTCCTGCGGCAGGGCGAGCTGCGTGACCTTGGACACATACGCGGAGGCGGGGGACGGGGCCAGTGTTGCAGCGGCGAGGAGTGTGGCAGAGGTGACTGCTGTGAGCAGGCGTTTCATAGGGCGGCGGGGTCTTTCAAACGCGCGTAAGGGGAAAACTTTCAGTCTTATTAGTACTCCATAAAAGACCGGGCCGGGGGATTGGAACGCTCGCGGGCAAGGCGGTGTCGGACGGTGGTTTAGAATCCGGGGTCATGTCTGACACGCCCGCCGCCGAAGCCCCCGTCGCGCGCGTGTTGCCCATGCTCGGGCTGGCGCACCTGGACAGGCCGTTCGACTACCTGGTGCCATCGCAGGATTCAGACGCGGTGCAGCCCGGGGTTCGGGTGCGCGTGCGGTTTGCGGGCCGGCTCGTGGATGCCGTGGTGCTCGAGCGCGCATCTTCTTCGCGGCACGAGGGGTCGCTGCGCTTCATCGAGCGCGTCATCTCGCCGGAGGTTGTGGCCCCGGCGAGGACGCGGGAGCTTATCGACGTGCTGGCGGACCGTTACGCAGGCGTGCGGTCCGACATCTACCGTTCTGCTATCCCGGCGCGCCACGCGAAGGCGGAGGAGACGGACACTTCCACGCCCTGGGAGGAGCTGGGGGAGGCCGGGGAGCCGGACTTGTCGGCGTGGACCGCCTACACCTTTGGCGAGTCGTTCGTGGACGCGGTGGTCGCCGGCAAGATTGCGCGGGCGGCCTGGCAGGTCGCACCGGGAGACAGCTGGGCCGCGGCACTGGCGTCGCTGGCGGCGAAGGTGGCGCTGGACGGGGCGAGCGCGCTGATCGTGGTGCCGGACCAGAAGGACGTGGACGCGTGCGAGGCGGCGCTGAAGGAGATCCTGGGGGCGCGCCAGGTGACTACGCTGACGGCCTCGCAGGGCCCGCAGGCGCGGTACTCGCGCTACCTATCGGTGCTGCACGGGCAGGGCCGGATCGTGGTGGGCACGCGCTCGGCGGCGTTCGCCCCGGTGAAAAACCTGCGCTTTGCGGCGCTGATGTTCGACGGCGACGACAACCTGGTGGATCCGCGCGCGCCGTACGTGCACGCCCGCGAGGTGCTGACTACCCGCGCGGCGAAGGAGGGGTGCTCGCTGGTCATCGGCGGGCACGCGCGCACCGCGGAGGCGCAGCTGCTGGTGGAATCCGGGTGGATGCACGAGCTGGTCGCCCCGCGACAGAGCCTGCGCACCCGCTCGCCGTACATTCACGCGGCGGGGGATTCGGACTTTGAGATGGAGCGCGACCCGCGCGCGAAGCAGGCGCGCCTGCCGTCTTCGGCGTTCCAGGCGGCGGCGCAGGCGCTCGAGCGCGGCACCCCCGTGCTGTTCCAGGTGCCGCGCACCGGCTACATCCAGTCGCTGGCGTGCGGGCAGTGCCGCACACCGGCGCGGTGCAGGTGGTGCAACGGGCCGCTCGGGCTGCCCTCGGGCGGCGAGGCCGTGGCGCCGACCTGCCGGTGGTGCGGCCGGATGGACCCGGCGCACGTGTGCCCGACGTGCGGCTCGCGCAGGCTGCGCGCGGTGGTGCTGGGCACGGAGCGCACGGCCGAGGAGCTCGGCCGCGCCTTTGCCAAGTACAAGGTGATCACCTCGGGCGGCGACAACGTGCGCGCGCAGGTGCCGGCGGGCCCGGCGCTGGTGGTGGCCACGCCGGGTGCGGAGCCGCACGTTGACGGCGGCTACGGCGCGGCGGTGCTTCTGGACGCCTGGGCGCTGATGCAGCGGCCCGACCTGCGCGCGGTGGAAGACACCTTTGCCAAGTGGATGGGGGCGGCCACGCTGGTGCAGCCGCACAGCGCAGGCGGGGAAGTCGTCGTGGTGGCCGAGCCCTCCCTGCCCGTGGTGCAGCACCTGATCCGGTGGGACGCGCCCGGGTTTGCAGCTTTGGAGCTTTCCTTGCGGCGCGAGGCCCGCTTCCCGCCGGCGGTGCACGTGGCGGTTGTGGACGCCCCACGCGACGGGTTGGAGGAATTCTTCGCCCGCACCGAGCTGCCCGAGCACGCCGAGCTGCTCGGCCCGGTGGACCTGCCGCCCGGGGTGCGGCTGCCGGGCGAGTGGAACCGGGAGGCGCTCGGGCCCGCGCAGCGGATCTTGGTGCGCACCCCGCTTGCCGGCCGCACCGCGCTGGGCAAGGCCCTGCGTGCCGGCGCGGTGGCGTGGACGACGGCGAAGCAGGACCTGCCGCTGCGCATCCAGGTCAACCCGGTGGACATCGGCTAGCGGGGTCGCGCTACTACACTTTGGCCCCATGGCTATCCGCGACATCCGCCTGTTCGGCGACCCAGTGCTCAACACCGCTGCGGCAGAGGTCACTGTTTTCGACGCCGCCTTGGAGCGGCTGGTCGCCGACATGCTGGAAACCATGGACCACGCCGGCGGAGTCGGCCTGGCCGCGAACCAGATCGGGCTTACGCGCCGGATTTTCGTCTTCGACTGCCAGGGCATGCGCGGGCACATCGTCAACCCCGTGTGGGAACCCTTGGGCGATGAGATGCAGACCGGCGTCGAAGGCTGCCTCTCGGTGCCGGACGTGCGAGGCGAGGTCACCCGCCACAAGACGGTCATTGTCCGCGGCCAGGACTGCTTCGGCCGCCCGATCGCGCTGCGCGGCACCGTGCTTTTGGCGCGCTGCATCCAGCACGAGGCGGACCACCTGGACGGCGTGATGTTCATGCGCAGGATGGCACCGGAGCAGCGCAAGGAAGCGATGGCGGCGATCCGGGCCGCCGACTGGAGCTAAGGAGAACGTTTGTATGCGACTCGTATTCGCCGGCACACCCGAACCCGCCGCTGCGGCGCTCGAGCGGCTCATCGCGTCTGACCACGAGGTCGTCGCGGTGCTCACCCGCCCGGACGCGCGCCGCGGTCGCGGGCGCACGCTGCACCCGTCGCCAGTCAAGGCGCTCGCTCTCGAGCACGGCATCGAGGTGCTCACCCCGGAGAGCCTCACGCGCGACGACGCCATCCGGGAGCAACTCACGGCGCTGGCCCCCGACGCGATTCCGGTGGTGGCCTACGGCAACCTCATCCCGGCGGACATGCTGGACATCCCCGCACACGGCTGGGTGAACCTGCACTTCTCGCTGCTGCCTAAGTGGCGCGGGGCGGCGCCGGTACAGGCGGCGATCGCGGCCGGTGACGAGGTCACCGGCGCCACCACCTTCCGCATCGACGAGGGCCTGGACACCGGCGACATCCTGGACACGCTGGAAACCGTCATCGGCGAGGCAGAAACCAGCGGCGAGCTGCTGGAGCGCCTCGCCTACGTGGGTGCAGACCTGCTGGTTGAGACCATGGATGCGTTCGAGGCCGGCACCGCGGACCCGACGCCGCAGCCGGAAGAGGGCACCTACGCCCACAAGATCGCCCCGGCGGACGCCCGGGTGGACTGGACGCAGCCGGCCGCCGTGATCGACCGCGGCATCCGCGCCCACACCCCGGCCCCGGGTGCGTGGACGATGCGCGGGGACGACCGCTTCAAGCTCGGCCCAGTCACCCCGACCGGGGAGGGCGCGCTCGCCCCGGGTGAGGCGGCGTTTAGCAAGAACGAGGTGCTCGTGGGCACCGCCGGCGGCGACGTTCGCCTGGGCACGATCCAGCCGCCGGGCAAGAAGATGATGAACGCGGCGGACTGGGCCCGCGGACTCAACCCGGAGGCGAAAGAAGGAGTGGTGTTCGAGTGAGCGGCGGATTCAGGTCGCGGTCCGCGGGGCGTCGAGAGGACACACCCGCACGCAACCGGCAGCAAGGCAGCAGGGCAAAGCAGCAGCCGCGCAAGCAGGGCGGCGGGCGCCAGCGCTACACGGTGAAGGGCCGCCCGGCCAGCATCGGTGACCCGGCGCGCGAGGCGGCCTTTGAGGTGGTGCTGCGCGTCGCCCGCGACGGCGCGTTTGCCAACCTCACCCTGCCCGGCATCCTGCGCGAGCGGAAGATCACCGGCCGCGACGCCGCGTTTGCCACCGAGCTGGCCTACGGCACGCTGCGCAGCCTCGGGGTGCTCGACGCGGTGATCGCGAAGAATTCCTCGCGCGAGCTCGAGCGCATCGCGCCCGAGGTGCTCGCCGCGCTGCGCCTGGGCGCCTACCAGCTGCTCTACACCCGGGTGGGCGACCACGCCGCGGTGGACACCTCGGTGCGGCTCGTCGAGGCTGCGGGCCATGAGAAGGCGAAAGGTTTCGCGAACGGCGTGCTGCGCTCCATCGGCCGCACGCCCGCCGACGAGTGGCTGCGCACCCTCGCCCCGGACAACGAGCTGGGCGCGCTGGCCTTCACCCACGCCCACCCGGAGTGGATCGCGCGCTCCTTCGCGGAGGCGCTCGGTGACAAGCGCGACGAGCTGGAAGCCGCGCTCGAGGCGGACTCGGCCCGCCCGGTCGTGCACCTGGTGGCGCGCCCCGGCGAGATCTCCGCGGAAGAACTTGCACTGTCCACGGGCGGCGAGCAGGGCAAGTACTCGCCGTACGCGGTGTACCTGCCGGAGGGGGATCCGGGCCAGCTCGAGCCGGTGCGCGAGGGGCTTGCCGCGGTGCAGGACGAGGGCTCGCAGATCATCGCGCGTGCCGTCACCGAGGTCCCCGTCGAGCAGGATCAAGGCCGTTGGCTTGACCTTTGTGCGGGTCCGGGCGGCAAGGCCGCGCTCATCGGGGCGATCGCGGCTATCGACGCCGCCGCGGTCGACGCCGTCGAAGTCAGCCCGCACCGCGCGGAGCTGATCACCAAGACAGTGCGCGGCCTGCCGGTGACCGTCCACACCGCGGACGGGCGCGACCCGAAGCTCGAGCCCGGCTACGACCGCATCCTTGTCGACGCGCCCTGCTCCGGTCTCGGCGCGCTGCGGCGGCGCCCGGAGGCGCGCTGGACGAAGTCCGAGGGCGACATCGCGGAGCTGAACCAGCTCCAGGAGGAGCTGCTCCAATCCGCCGTGAACCTGGCCAAGCCGGGCGGGGTGGTGGTCTACTCCACGTGCTCGCCGGATGTGCGGGAGACCCGGAGGATCGTCGAGAAGCAATTGGCGAAAGGCGATGTGGATGAGCTCGACGCTCGCGAGTGGGCCGCCGGCATGGAGGACGTGGGCGAGGGGCCGAGCGTGCAGATGTGGCCGCACCGCCACGGCACCGACGCAATGTTCTTCGCGGTGCTGCGCAAAAAGCTAGGGTAGGACCCATGATTCAGATCGCCCCATCAATTCTGGCCGCGAACTACGCCGCCCTCGGCGAGGACGTGCGCAAGGTTCCCAACGCGGACCTGATTCACGTGGACATCATGGACGGCCACTTCGTGCCCAACCTCTCTTTCGGCCCGGACGTGACCAAGGCGGTCAACGGGGTGACCGACCAGTTCCTGGACATGCACCTGATGATCGAAGAGCCGGAGCGCTGGTTCGAAACCTACGTCCAAGCTGGCGGCGACCGGCTGGTGTTCCACGTTGAGGCCACCGGCGACCACGTCGCGGCCGCGAAGCAGTGCCGCGAGCTGGGCGTGCAGTCCGGTTTTGCCATCAAGCCCGGCACCGCGATTGAGCCGTACCTGGACGATCTGGAGCACTTCGACCAGGTCATGGTCATGAGCGTGGAGCCGGGTTTTGGCGGCCAGAAGTTCATGCCGGAGGTCTTAAGCAAGGTGATGGTGCTGCGCGACCGCATTGCGGAAGCCGGCCTGGACACCATCATCGGCATCGACGGCGGCATCGCAAATGCCACCATCGCGCAGGCCGCGGAGGCCGGCGTGGACGCGTTCGTGGCCGGCTCCGCGGTCTTCGGCGCCGACAACCCGGCCGAGGCGGTAGAGCGCCTGCGCGAGCTCGCCCGCGAGGCCGCGCAAGGGTGACGGCGGAACTCGTCGCCATCTCCGCCGCGATCGAGGCGGGCGAATCGGTGCGCGGCACGACCTCGCCGAACCCTCCGGTGGGCTGCGCGATTGTCAGCGCCTCCGGTGCGCTCATCGCCACGGGCGCAACCTCGCCCGCAGGCGGACCGCACGCGGAAATCAACGCCCTGCGAGACGCGGGCGAGCGCGCCCGGGGCGCGACCGCCGTGGTGACCCTGGAGCCGTGCAACCACACCGGCCGCACCGGCCCCTGCTCGCAGGCATTGGTGGAGGCGGGGATCGCACGCGTGGTGTACTTCACCGCCGACCCGAACGACGCGGCCGCCGGCGGGGCCGAGTACCTGCGCTCCCACGGCGTCGAGGTGGACTTCCAGCCGGTGCGGATCGCGGCGTTGCAGCCGTGGCTGCGCTCGGTGCGCCACAACCGTCCGAGCGTGACGCTGAAGTTCGCCTCCACGCTCGACGGCTTCACCGCCGCGACGGACGGCACGAGCAAGTGGATCACCGGCGATGAAGCCCGCGAGCTGGCGCACGAGGACCGCGCGAAGCTCGACGCGATCATCGTCGGCACCGGCACCGCGATCGCGGACGACCCGTCGCTGACCGCGCGCTTCCCCGACGGCTCGCTGCGCGGACGCCAGCCGCGCCGCGTGGTCGTCGGCAGGCGCGAGGTGCCCGAGGGCAACCTCACCCGCTTGGGCTTCGAGCAGTACGCCACGCCCGAGGAGGCGATGGAGGTGCTGTGGGCAACCGGTGCGCGCGACGTGCTGGTCGAAGGCGGCGCGACGCTCGCCGCGAGCTTTCTCGAGCTGGATCTGGTGGACGCGGTGCAGGCCTACATCGCGCCCGCGCTTCTCGGCGCCGGCCGCGGGGTGCTGGACCGCGCGATTGCCGGCACCATCGCCGACGCCCGCCGCTTCCGCACCACCCTCGTGCGGCCGGTGGGAGGCGATGTGTTCATAGAAATGGAGAGAGATGTTTACGGGACTCGTTGAGGAAATCGGTGTGGTGGAGGAGCTGAAGCTGCTTGACGACGCCGTCCGGATCGCCGTGCGCGCCCCCAAGGTCACCGAGGACGCCGCCCCCGGCGACTCGATTGCCGTGGACGGGGTGTGCCTGACGGTGGTGGACAACGCGAACGGCACCTTCACCGCGGACGTGATGCGCGAGACCATGGACCGTTCCCGGCTCAGCACCTACGAGGCCGGCTCCGAGGTGAACCTGGAACGGGCGCTTGCCGCGGGCCAGCGGATGGGCGGCCACATCGTCCAGGGCCACGTCGACGGTGTGGCCGAGGTGGTCTCGCGCACCCCGTCGGAGCACTGGGAGGTGGTGCGCTTCACGCTGCCAAAGCAGCTTGAGCGCTACGTGGTGGAGAAGGGCTCCATCGCGGTCAACGGCACCTCGCTGACCGTCTCAGCGGTCGGCAAGGGCTACTTCGAGGTCTCGCTGATCCCTACCACGCTGCGCGAGACCACTGCCGGCGCGCTCGCCCCCGGCGACCCGGTGAACCTCGAGGTGGACATCGTGGCCAAATACGTTGAGAAGATGGTGCGGGGATAGGCTTGGACGGTATGACTTCCCCTAACTCCTTGAATACGGTCGAGGAGGCTATCGCCGCCATTCGCGCTGGCAAGGCCGTTGTTGTGGTGGACAGTGAGGACCGCGAGAACGAGGGCGACCTCATCTTCGCCGCCGAGGACGCCACCCCGGAGCTCGTCGCGTTCATGGTGTGCCACACCTCCGGCTACATCTGTGTTTCGATGCCGGATGAGCGCGCCACCGCACTCGAGCTGCCGCCGATGGTGGCCAACAACCAGGACCTGCACGGCACCGCCTACGCCGTCACCGTGGACGCGGCCACCGGTACCACCGGCATCTCCGCGCGCTCGCGCGCGACGACGATCGCCTTGCTTGCAGACGGCTCCGCCAACGCCTCGTCGTTTACCCGCCCCGGCCACGTGGTGCCCCTGCGCGCCAAGGCCGGCGGCGTGCTGGAACGCCCCGGCCACACGGAGGCGGCCGTGGACCTGGCGCGGCTGGCGGGCAAGACCCCGGTGGGCGCGCTGTGCGAGATCGTCTCCGAGGACGACCCCACCGACATGGCGCGTTTCGACGAGCTGCGCCGCTTCGCCAACACGCACGGGCTGCCCATGATCTCCATCGAGCAGCTGGCCGAATACCGCCGCCATCACGAACGCACCGTCGAGCGCGTCACCGCGGCGAAACTTCCCACCGAGTACGGCGAGTTCACCGCCGTGGGCTACCGCGACACTGTTTCCGGGGTGGAGCATGTGGCGTTGGTTGCCGGAGGCGTCGAGAAGCTGCGGGAAGCAACAGATGTGCTGGTGCGGGTGCACTCCGAATGCCTCACCGGCGACGTGTTCGGCTCCACGCGCTGCGATTGCGGCCCTCAGCTGCGCGAGTCCATGCGGCGCATCCAAGCTGCCGGGCGCGGCGTGGTGGTGTACCTGCGCGGGCATGAGGGCCGCGGCATTGGACTCATGGCGAAACTGCAGGCCTACCGGCTGCAGGACGCGGGCCTGGACACCGTGGACGCGAACCTGGAGCAGGGCCTGCCGGCGGACGCGCGGGAGTACTCCGCGGCCGGGCAGATCCTGGCGGATCTGGGGGTGGGCACCTTCGAGCTGCTCACCAACAACCCGGACAAGTCCGACGCGCTGGCGGGTTACGGCCCTGCGGTGGCGCGCCGCAGTAGGATCGAGATCGTTCCCACACACGACAACATCGAGTACCTGCGCACCAAGCGCGACCGGATGGGCCACGACCTGCCTGGTGTGGCCGAATGGCTCCACGCCCATCCGGGGTACGCAACCTAAACGGACCCAAAAGGAGCTGCAAGTGGCATCGAGTGGAGCACCCGAGGACTATTCCATACAGGCGGAGGGCATGACCATCGCCGTGGTTTACACCCGGTGGAACGACAAGATCGTCGACCTGCTGCGCGCCGGCGCGCGGGATGAGGCCCGGGAGCTCGGCGTGAAGGTGGAGGAGTACGCCGTCGCCGGCGCCCTCGAGCTGCCGGTGGTGGTCCAGGCGTGCGCTAAGCGTTACGACGCCGTGGTGGCCCTCGGCTGCGTCATCCGCGGCGAAACCGCCCACTTCCAGTACGTGTGCGACTCCGTGACCGCAGGGCTGACCCGCGTGGCGTTGGATGAGCAGACTCCGGTGGGCAACGGCGTGCTCACCGTCGACGACGAGGACCAGGCCTACGAGCGCGCCGGTGGCGAGGACGCCAAGGAAGACAAGGGTGCCGAGGCCATGCGCGCCGCCGCCGGTACAGCCGCGGAGCTGCGCAAAGTTCGCGCTCTGCCGTTGAAGGGCTAAGGTAGCCCGGAGGGCGTGGGGCGGCCTTTGGGACGCTGCCACGCAACATGCTCGAGCGCTTGTAAGGAGTAACGGCAGTGGCTGATCAGGCTGAACAGCACAACCCCACGGGACTTTCGGGCCGGGACGAGATTGCCTACCTCAACGCGCTCGACCCGCACGCCACCACCACCACGAAACCGTGGGAGCTGGAGCTGTCCTCGAAGTTTCTGCGCAAGGTCGCCGTCGGCTGGATCGTTGTGGTCATGGCGGTGCACGTGTTCATGTCCTGGGCCGTGGACGCCGAATTCACCGGCGTGTCCATCACCGACCTGGACAAGTTCGCCTTCATCGGCGTCGGCCTGATCATCTCCGTGCTGTCCTGGATCGCGCTGACCCGACCGCGGGTGCGCGCGAACGAGGACGGCGTGCAGGTGCGCAACATCATCGGCACCCGCTATTACCCGTGGGCCGTGATCTACGGGCTGAGCTTCCCCAAAGGCTCGCGCATGGCGCGCCTTGAGCTGCCGGAATTCGAGTACGTGCCGCTATGGGCGATCCAGTCCGGTGACAAGGAAGACGCCTTGAAGGCCGTGGATGACTTCCGCGCGCTCGAAGCCAAGTACATGCCGCAGGACTAAGCGTTGGCGGACCCGCAAAGCTACCGCCCGGCGCCGGGCACGATTCCGACCGACCCCGGGGTGTACAAGTTCCGCGACCGCGACGGCCGCGTCATCTACGTGGGCAAGGCGAAAAGCCTGCGCGCGCGCCTGAACAACTACTTCCAGCCGCCGCACACGCTGCACCCGCGCACCCGCCAGATGGTCTACACCGGCGCGTCCGTGGAGTGGACTGTGGTGGCCTCCGAGGTGGAGGCGCTGCAGCTGGAGTACACCTGGATCAAGCGCTTCGACCCGTGGTTCAACGTCATGTACCGCGACGACAAGACCTACCCCATGCTCGCGGTGAGCGTGAAGGAGCGCTACCCGCGCGCGTTCTTCTACCGCGGCCCGAAGCGCAAGGGGGTGCGCTACTTCGGGCCCTACTCTCACGCGTGGGCGGTGCGCGAAACACTGGACCTGCTCACGCGCGTGTTTCCGATCCGGACCTGCTCGAACGGTGTGTTCAACCGCCACGAGTCGCTGGGGCGGCCGTGCCTGCTCGGCTACATCGACAAGTGCGCCGCCCCGTGCGTGGGGCGCGTGGACGAGGCCGAGTACGACGAGATCGTGCAGGGCTTCTTGGGCTTCATGTCGGGGCGTACCGACCAGCTCGTGAGCGGCATCACCGCACAGATGCAGGAAGCTAGTGAGAACCTGGAGTTTGAGAAGGCGGCCAGGCTTCGCGACGACTTGGGCGCCGTGAACAAGGTCATGGAACGCCAGACGGTCGTCTTAGGGCAAAACACTGACGCCGACGTCATCGCTTTCGACACCGACGAGCTCGAAGCGGCGGTGCAGATCTTCAACGTGCGCGACGGGCGCATCCGGGCCCAGCGCGGCTGGGTGGTGGAAAAGACCGGCGATGAGCCCGGCGCCGCCGAGCGGCTGGAAGAGGGGCAGAAAGACCCGACCTTGCCGACGCTGATGCAGAACTTCCTTGTGCAGTACTACTCCGACGCGGTGGAGCGGGTCCGCCAGGAGCAGGAGGAAGACCGCACGATCGAGGCGCAGAAGGTGCGCCGCCGCGGCGTGGACCAGGAGTCCCGCGCCAAGGCGGAGGCGCCGATGCCGGTGCCGCGCGAAATCCTTGTGGAGACGCTGCCGGCGGAACTGCCAGAGGTCACCGAGCTGCTCGCGGAGCTGCGCGGCGGCCCGGTGGAGATCCGCGTGCCGCAGCGCGGCGACAAGCGCGCGCTGATGGAAACGGTGCACAAGAACGCCTCGGAGGCGCTGCACCAGCACAAGCTCAAGCGCGTCGGCGACCTGACCGCCCGTTCCCAGGCGCTGCAGGACATCCAGGACGCCCTCGGGATGGACGAGGCGCCGCTGCGCATCGAGTGCACCGATATTTCCCACATCCAGGGCACCGACGTGGTGGCGTCGCTGGTGGTGTTCGAGGACGGTTTGCCCAAGAAGAACGACTACCGCCGCTACCGCATCAAGGAGGCCGCCGGCGACGGCCGCTCCGACGACGTCGGCTCCATCGCCGAGGTGACCCGGCGCCGCTTCAAGCGCTACAACGAGGACAAGCTGGCTAACCCGGACGAGGTCGCGGAGGAGCAGACCTTCGAGGACGAAGCGGACGAGTCCACCGGGGCGAAGCGGTTCGCCTACCCGCCGCAGCTGTTCATCGTCGACGGCGGCAAGCCCCAGGTCACCGCAGCGCAGGCGGTGTTCGACGAGCTGGGCATCGTGGACGTGCAGCTCATCGGGCTGGCCAAGCGCCTTGAGGAGGTGTGGGTGCCGGACGACGACGAGCCGATCATCCTGCCCCGCAACTCCGAGGGCATGTACCTGCTGCAGCAGATCCGCGACGAGGCGCACCGGTTCGCCATCACGTACCACCGCCAGCAGCGCTCCAAGCGGATGCGCGCCTCGGCGCTGGACGCGGTGCCGGGGCTGGGGCCGGCCCGGCGCACGGACCTGGTTAAGCACTTCGGCTCCGTGAAGAAGATCAAGGAAGCGACGGTGGAGGAGATCCAGCAGGTCAAGGGTGTGGGCCCGAAGCTCGCGGAGACCATCTACCAGCATCTGCACCAGTAGAAGCGGGTTGCTAATCGACGGCACGTCGCCCCCTCCTTGTCTAGGATGTTCCTTATGTCCACGACATCCTCCGCACACGCATTGCCCCAGGAAGATTCCGCGACCCCGATGCGCCCTGTGATCATCACGGGCCTGTCGGGCGGCGGCCTGTCCACGGCAGCGAAGGTCTTTGAGGACAAGGGCTTTTTCGTCTCCCAGAACCTGCCGCCGCAGCTGATTCTGGAGCTGGTGGACCTGGCCGCCGCGGACGATTCCCCGGTGGAGCGCCTCGCGGTGGTCACCGACATCCGCGCGGCGAAATTCAACGGGTCCCTCATGGAGACCATCGCGGCGATCCGGGACCGCGGCCACCAGCCGTTCGTCCTGTTCCTGGAGGCGCGCGACGACGTGCTGATCCGGCGCTTCGACTCGGTGCGCCGCACCCACCCGCTGCAGGGCGACGGCACCCTGCAGTCCGGCATCGCGCACGAGCGCGAGGAGATGGAGGACCTGCGTGCCTCCGCGGACGTCATCATCGACACGTCCAACCTGTCGGTGCACGACCTGCGCCGCGCGGTGGAGGCCTCCGTCGGCGAGCTGCCGGTGGGCCGGCAACACGTCACCATCGAATCCTTCGGGTTCAAGCACGGCTCGCCGCGCGACGCTGATATTGTGCTGGACGTTCGTTTCCTGCCAAACCCGTACTGGGTGGAGGGGCTCCGGGAGTTCCGCGGCGTGGACAAGGCGGTTTCTGACTACGTGTTGAGCCAGGACGGCGCCCGCGAGTACGTGGACAACTTCGTCGACCTGCTCTCTAGCACCCTGGGCGGCTACCGCCACGAGGGCAAGGACTTCATCACCGTAGGCATCGGCTGCACGGGCGGCCACCATCGTTCGGTGGCGGTGGCGGAGGCCGTCGGCAAGCGTCTGCGTCAGCAGGGTCGCGTGGATGTCAACGTGATCCACCGGGACCTCGAACGCCACTAATCAGGCGGCAGGGCCAGCAGAAAGAAGGGTCAATTGAGCCATACGTCGTTCACGTGCCTCGGGGGAGGGCACGGCTTGTACCAGACGCTTACCGCCGCGCGCGAAGCCGGCGCGTCCACGATCAACGCAGTGGTCACCGTGGCGGACGACGGTGGATCGTCCGGGCGCTTGCGCCGCGAGATGGAGATCGTCCCGCCCGGGGATCTGCGCATGGCGCTGGCGGCCCTGACAGCCGAAGGGGAGGAGGGCGCGCAGTGGCGAGAGACCCTGCAGCACCGCTTCGGCGGGCACGGCGCGATGGCCGGCCACGCGCTGGGCAACCTGTTGATCACCGGGCTGGCCGAGCGCCTGGGCGACACCCAGGCCGCCCTGGATCAGGTGGCCGCCTGGACCGGATCCGCCGGCCGCGTCATCCCGGTGTGCCCGCAGCCGCTGGACATCGAAGCGGACGTGGCGGGCTTGGACGACGACCCGCGCGTGCTGCGCTCCGTGCGCGGCCAGGTGGCGGTGGCCACCACCCCCGGGGCGGTGCGGCGTGTGCGCCTGACCCCGGCGCAGCCAGCCGCGAGCGAGGCGGCGGTGCAGGCGATCATGGACGCGGACATGGTGACCATCGGGCCCGGCTCCTGGTTCTCCTCGGTGATCCCGCACATCCTCGTGCCCGACATCGCCCAGGCGCTCAACGAGACGTCGGCGACCGTCGCGGTGATCCTGAACCTTTCGCCGGAGGCGGGGGAGACCCACGGGTTCACCACCGAACGCCACATCCACGTGTTCTCCCAGCACGCCCCGCAGCTGCACGTGGACTACTTCCTCGCCGATGAGCGCACCGCCACCTCCGACGGCGAGCGCGACAACATCGCCCGCGCCGCCGCTCGTTTGGACGCAGAGGTCGCCTTCGCCCCGCTGCGCGAGGTGGACGCCGTGGGCGCACCGCTGAACCGCCACGACCCGAAGCAATTGGCATCTGCCCTCAAGGCGCTGCGCCCGGCACGATAGAATGCTGGGCGGTTCCAAGCTGCAACACACGTAAACGAGGGGAGGCGCCGGTGGCGCTCACGGCCAAGGTCAAGGACGAACTCCTGCGCGCCACCGGCGGCGGGCTGGAGGCGCGCGCCGCGGAAGCGGCCGCGCTGATCCGGTTCGGCGGGGAGATCCAGCCGGCGGAGGGCGGGGTGGCCATCGTCGCGGATTTTGAGGAAGAAGCGGTCGCGCGGCGCCTGGCCAGCACGGTGGCCGATTTGTGCGCGGTGGAGGCGAGTGTGGAGCTACTTGCGCCGTCTTCAGGCAACCGCGAATCGCGGTACGAGGTGCGCGTCGATGACGGCGCGGCGGACGTCATCCGCCGCTTGAAGCTCGTCACCGCGTCCGGCCACCCGGTCGTGGGGATGCCGCGGCAGGTCATTTCCGGCGACATGGCCGGGGTCGAGGCCGCGTGGCGCGGGGCCTTCCTCGCGCGCGGGCGCTTGGCTGAACCGGGCCGGACCGCCACCCTTGAGGTCGCCTGCCCGGGCCAGGAAGCCGCGCTGGCACTGGTCGGGCTCGCCCGGCGCTTAGGCCTGACGGCGAAGACCCGCGAGACCCGCGGCGTCGAGCGGGTGACCTTGCGCGACGGCGAGGCGATCGGCATCCTGCTCAGCCGCATGGGCGCGCCGGCAACCCGCATCGAATGGGACACGAAGCGCGAATCCCGCGCAGTCAAGGCGAAGGCGAACAGCAGGCTCGCCACGTTCGACGACGCGAACACCCGCCGCTCGGCGCAGGCGGCGGCCGCGGCGGCGGCCCGCGTGGAGCGCGCCATGGAGATCCTCGGCGACGACGTCCCCGAGCACCTCGCCGAAGCCGGCTACCTGCGCGTGGAGCACCGCCACGCTTCCCTGGAGGAGCTGGGGCGCCTGGCGGACCCGCAGATGACCAAGGACGCGGTGGCTGGACGCATCCGGCGCCTGCTCTCCCTCGCAGATAAGCGCGCCTCGGAACTGGGCGTGGAGGACACGCACGGGAGCCCGACCACCTAAAACCCGCACGGGTGACATACTTCACAGTGGGTGCTGCGCGGTCGGAGTCGGGGGGTGGAAGCGGCAGAAATGGCTCCCCCTGAGGCGTGGAAACGGGCATAAACCAACATCCGGGGCGGGTGGCAATTGCTGTTGCTACCCCTGGTTTCGTCGATAGGCAAAACGTTATCTGCAGGTAGGGGACCTGCTCATTACACTCGGGGGTGACCGACAGACCACGAGCACGAGGAGTGTTGACTGTGACTACCCGCATTGGCATCAACGGTTTCGGCCGCATCGGCCGCGCAGCGCTGCGCATCATCGAGGACGAGTACAAGGGCGAGCTCGAAGTGGTGAAGATCAACGATCTCACCGACAACGAGACCCTGGCGCACCTGATGAAGTACGACACAGCGTACGGCCAGTTCAACCACGACATTGAGCACGACGACGACTCCATCACCATCGACGGCCGCCGCATCGAGGTCTCCGCGGAGAAGGACCCGGCCAACCTCGCCTGGGGCGACTCCGACGTGGACATCGTGCTCGAGTGCACCGGCGTCTTCCGCAAGGGCCCGGACGCCAAGGCGCACATTGACGCTGGCGCGAAGAAGGTCATCATCTCCGCTCCAGGCAAGGAAGTCGACGGCACCTACGTCTGGGGCGTCAACCACGCCGACTACACCGGCTCCGAGGACGTCATCTCCGCCGCATCCTGCACCACCAACTCTCTCGCGCCGGTGGCGAAGGTGCTCGACGAGGCGTTCGGCATCGAGCGCGGCCTGATGACCACCGTGCACGCCTACACCGGCGACCAGCGCCTCCAGGACGCGCCGCACAAGGACCTGCGCCGCGCCCGCGCCGCCGCCCAGAACATCGTGCCCACCACCACCGGCGCCGCAAAGGCCGTTGCGCTGGTGCTGCCGAACCTGGAGGGCAAGCTTGACGGCTTCGCCATGCGCGTGCCCACCATCACCGGTTCCGCCACCGACCTCACCGTCACCCTGGGCAAGGAGGCCACGGTCGAGGAGGTTAACGCAGCGGTAAAGAAGGCCGCCGAGGACGCCGAGTTCGGCCAGGCGCTGCTCTACACCGAGGACCCGATCGTCTCCTCCGACATCATCGGCAACTCCCACGGCGCGATCTTCGACGCCGGCATGACCCGCGTGATTGACGGCAACATGGTCAAGATCATTTCGTGGTACGACAACGAGTGGTCCTACACCTCCCAGTACATCCGCCTGACCAAGTTCGTGGCGGACAAGCTCTAAGGAGCTTGAGTTGCGGGTCTGCGGTGCTTCCGGCACGGCGGACCCGTTTTTCATACGATGGTGAGTGTTCACAGAACAAAGGAGATACCAATGACCAAGAACTTGCAGCAGCTTCTCGACGAAGGCGTGGACGGCCGCCACGTCCTGGTCCGGTCCGACTTCAACGTCCCCCTGGACGACAACGGCAGCATCACCGACGCCGGCCGCATCGACGCCTCCCTGCCGACCCTGAAGGCGCTGCTGGACGGCGGTGCCAAGGTGATTGTCATGGCCCACCTGGGCCGCCCGAAAGGCGAGGTCAACCCGAAGTTCTCCCTCGCCCCGGTGGCGGAGGCGCTGTCTGAGCGCCTTGGCCAGTTCGTCGCGCTGGCGGGCGACGTCTCCGGCGAGGACGCCCACGAGCGCGCCAACGGCCTGACCGAGGGCGAGATCCTCCTGCTCGAAAACGTCCGCTTCGACGCGCGCGAGACCTCCAAGGACGAGGCGGAGCGCACCGCCTTTGCAGAGGAGCTCGCGGCGTTGGCGGCCGACAACGGCGCGTTCGTCTCCGACGGCTTCGGCGTGGTGCACCGCGCGCAGGCATCCGTCTTCGACGTGGCGAAGAAGCTCCCGGCCTACGCCGGCTACCTCGTGGACAAGGAGGTGGAGACCCTGTCCTCCGTGAAGGACAACCCGGAGCACCCGTACGTGGTGGTGCTGGGCGGCTCCAAGGTCTCCGACAAGCTCGGCGTGATCGAGGCGCTGGCGGAAAAGGCCGACAAGATCATCATCGGCGGCGGCATGTGCTACACCTTCCTCGCCGCGCAGGGCCACAACGTGCAGAAGTCCCTGCTGCAGGAGGACATGGTGGACACCTGCAAGGAGCTCATCGAGCGCTTCGGCGACAAGCTGCTGCTGCCGGTGGACGTCGCCGCAGGCGCGGAGTTTGACAAGGACACCGAGAAGAAGGTCGTCGGCCTGGACGAAATCCCGGAGGGCTGGATGGGCCTGGACATCGGCCCGGAGACCGCCAAGAGCTACGCCGAGGCTATCAAGGACTCCAAGACCGTGTTCTGGAACGGGCCGATGGGTGTGTTCGAGTTCCCGAACTTCGCCGACGGCACCAAGGCCGTCGCCGAGGCCATGATCGCGGCGACGAAGGAGAACGGCTCCTTCACCGTGGTCGGCGGCGGCGACTCCGCGGCGTCGGTGCGCACCCTCGGCCTTGACGAGGGCGGCTTCAGCCACATCTCCACCGGCGGCGGCGCCTCCCTCGAGCTGATCGAGGGCAAGGAACTGCCGGGCGTTTCCGTACTGAACTAGGAGGTTTGCTACCCATGGCACGCACGTCACTTATTGCGGGCAACTGGAAGATGAACCACGACCACCTCGAGGCCATCCAGAGCGCCCAAAAGCTCGCCTTCGCGTTTCCGAAGGACGGCTACGAGTACGTCGACATCGCGCTGACGGTCCCGTTCACGGACCTGCGCTCCATCCAGACCCTGGTGGAGGGCGACAAGCTCAAGATCACCTACGGCGCCCAGGACGTCTCCGAGCACGACAACGGCGCCTACACCGGCGACATCTCCGCGTCCATGCTGGAGAAGCTGGGGTGCTCCTGGGTGGTCGTCGGCCACTCGGAGCGCCGCGAGTACCACGGCGAGACCAACGAGCAGGTCGCCGCGAAGGCCGCCAAGGCCATCGAGCACGGCATCGCACCAATCGTCTGCGTGGGCGAGCCGCTCGAGGTGCGCGAGGCGGGCGAGCACGTGGAATTCGTCGTGAAGCAGGCGCGCGAGTCGCTCGCGGGCGTGGACCTGTCCAAGGCGGTCATCGCCTACGAGCCGGTCTGGGCGATCGGCACCGGCAAGGTCGCCTCAGCGGAAGATGCCCAGGAGGTCTGCCACGGCATCCGCGAGCTCGTGCGCGAGCTTAGCGACGACTCCGTCGCCGACGCGATCCGCATCCTCTACGGCGGCTCAGTCAAGGCCGACACGGTCGCCGAGATCATCTCGCAGCCGGACGTCGACGGCGGCCTGGTCGGCGGCGCCTCCCTGGACGGGCAGGACTTTGCCAAGCTTGCCGCGGCGGCCGCCAACGCGGTGATGTAAGTCGCTGCTGGGTTCGTCTTTGCGGTGGTGTAAGCTCATCGGGAGTTTGCACCATCGCCCATTTTGAAAGGTGTCGCACACATGGCTTTAGCCCTTGAGATTGTGCTGGTGATCGCCGCGATCCTCATGACCGTCTTCGTCCTGCTCCACAAGGGTAAGGGCGGCGGCCTGTCCAGCCTGTTCGGCGGCGGCGTCCAGGCAAACCTGTCCGGTTCGACCACGGTGGAGAAGAACCTCGACCGCGTCACCGTGCTGCTGGCCCTGATCTGGATCCTCTGCATCATCGGCCTGAATCTGATTCAGACCTACGCGGTCTAAGCACGCGCGAAGCTAGAACGGTCCTGTTGCGTCCTTCGTGGCGAACAGGACCGTTTCTTTGCGCCCGATAGCGCCGGCGACCGGCCAGTCGTCGGCGGCCTCGGCGCCGTCGCCGGCATGGCTCGCGGCCTCCGCCTTCTCGGCGCCGGAGACCAGCAGCCACACCCGGTCGGCGGACTGCACCGCCGGCAGCGTCAGGGTGGCGCGCTCGGCGGGCGGCTTCGGCGAGTCCGTCACCGCCACGACCATCGCGTCGCGCTCGCGCACCGCGTCGGTGTGGGGGAACAGGGAGTTGATGTGGCCCTCGCCGCCCATACCCAAAAGGTGCAGGTCGAAGCCGCCGTCGCCGACGAGTGTGCGGTAGCGCTGAACCGCGGCGTCCATCGGGCCGCCGTCGAGGCCGTAGCCGTGGATGTTCTCCTCCGGGATGTCCACCTTGGACAGCAGCGCCGCCCGTGCTTGGCCTTCGTTGGAGTCGGGGTGGCTGGCGGGCACGTTGCGCTCGTCGCCAAAGAAAACCTTCACGCGCGACCAGTCGATGTCCTCGCCGGCGAGGCGCTCCAGCAGTGCGATGCCGGCGGTGCCGCCGGTGAGCACCACGCGTGCGGTGCGGCCCTCCGCGTGGACATCGGACATGAGGGCGGTGAACCGGGAGGTCGCGGCGTCGAGAAGCGATGCAAGATCCTTAAAGCTCATTGTGTACTCCTTGAAGTCCGCGCAGCGCGCGCTCGTAGGTGGTGTCCGGGCCGAGGTGGCGCAGGTCCTCGGCGAGGCTTTCGGCCTCGGTGCGCTCGCCCATGGCCACGAATGAATCGGCGTTGCCGGGGGCGGAGATACGCACGGTGTGGCTGTCCTGGACCGCTACCCCCACGTCGCCACCGTCGCAGTGCAGCACCAGGCGGGCGATAGGGAAGTCGCCGGCCGCATCGCCCTCGCAGCGGGTCACATCCACGCCGAGGCTGGAGGCGAGCCAGCCCGCGGCCAGGTCCACGCTCGGGTCCCCGGCGGCGCCCGCGATTTCGGCGCTGTGGACGCGTGTGCCGGGATGGCGGTCCAGGGCGGAGGCGACGATGCCGCGCCACGGGGTGATCCGCGACCACATCATGTCCGAATCGCCGTGCTCGTAGCCGTCCGTGAGCTGCTTGAGGGTCACGCCGTTCGTGCCGCGGCGCAGGTTCGTGATGCGGCGCTGCGCGATCCTGCCCAGCTGCGTGCCGGCCGGGTGCTTCGGGGCCTTCTGCGGCCAGCACGCCACCACGGGGGTATCGGGTAACAGCAGCGGGGTGACTACGGCGCCCATATGCCCCGTCAGTTCGCCGTACAGGCGCATGACCACAACCTCGGAGGCGCCGGCGTCGGTGGCCACCAGCACCTGCGCGTCGAGGCGGGTGTCGGCCTCCGAGTCGCCGGAGATGAGCACCAGCACACGGGCGGGGTGCTCGAAGGAGGCGTCGCGCAGGGTCGCAAGGGTCTCGTCGATGCTGTCCTCGCGCGAGTCGTCAATAGCCACCAGCAGGGTGAGCACGCGCCCGGTGGCAAGCGAGTGGCGCTCGCGCGCGTGCGCGAGCTCTGCGGCGATGGCCTTGGTTGTGGTGTCCGGCAATTCGGTGATCATGCTCGAGCCTTTCGTGCTTATGGACGCCGCCAGGCACGGCCGTCCTTCGACAGCATGCGCTCGGCGGAGGCCGGCCCCCAGGTGCCGGCGGCGTAGTCGTCGGGGCTGCCTTGATCGGCCCAGTAGTTCAGCACCGGGTCCAGGATCTCCCAGCTGCGCTCCACCTCGGAGTTGGTGGGAAACAGGCTCGATTCATCCAAAAGAGCGTCGAGGATGAGGCGCTCGTAGGCCTCTGGCGACTGCTCGGTGAACGCCTCGGAGTAGGAGAAGTCCATGTTCACGTCGCGCAACTCCATGCCGGGGCCGGGCACCTTGGAGCCGAAGCGCATCAGCACGCCCTCGTCGGGCTGGACGCGGATGACGACGGCGTTGTTGGTCAAAAGGTCGGTCTGTCCCTGGGAGAACGGCTGGTACGGCGGGCGTTTGAACACCAGCGCGATCTCGGTGACGCGGCGGCCCAGTCGCTTGCCGGTGCGCAGGTAGAACGGCACGCCGGCCCAGCGGCGGGAATCGATCTGTAGGGTGCAGGCGGCGAACGTCTCGGTGGTGGAGTTCGGGTCGAACCCTTCCTCCTCGCGCAGGCCGACCGCTTTCTTCGACCCCTGCCACCCGGCGGTGTACTGCCCGCGCGCGGTGGTTTTGCCGAACGGGCCCACCGCTGAGGTGGCGCGCAGCACCTTGAGCTTCTCGGCGCGCAGCTGGCCGGGGGAAAAGGAGGTCGGCTCCTCCATAGCCACCAGGGCGAGCAGCTGGATCAGGTGGTTCTGGATCACGTCGCGGGCGGCGCCGATGCCGTCGTAGTAGCTGGCGCGCCCGCCCAGGCCGATGTCCTCGGCCATGGTGATCTGCACGTGGTCGATGTAGTGGGAGTTCCACACCGGCTCAAACATCTGGTTGGAAAAGCGCAGTGCAAGGATGTTCTGGACAGTTTCCTTGCCCAGGTAGTGGTCGATGCGGAACACAGAGCGCTCGTCGAACACCGCGCCGACGACCTCGTTGAGCTCCTTGGCGGACTCGAGGTCGTGGCCGAACGGCTTTTCAATGATCACGCGGCGCCACTGGTTTTCGCCCTCGTGCGCCATGCCGGAGCGATCCAACTGGTGGACAACCTCGGCGAAGAACTCCGGCGGCACGGACAGGTAGTAGGCCCAGTTGCCGGCGGTGCCGCGCTCGTCGTCGCTGCGTTTGCAGGTGGCGGCGAGCCGGTCGAAGGCGGCGTCGTCGTCGAAGTTGCCCTGGACGAACTCTAGGCCCTCGGCGAGGCGCTGCCAGACGTTCTCGTGAAACTCGGTGCGTGCGCCTTCGTCGATAGCTTTGCGCACGTACGCCTCGAAGTCGGCCTTGGACCAGTCGCGCCGCCCGTAGCCGACCAGGGTGAACCCGCCGGGCAAAAGGCCGCGGTTGGCCAGGTCATAGACGGCCGGCAGCAGCTTCTTGCGGGCGAGGTCGCCGGTGACGCCGAAGATCACCATGCCGGAGGGCCCGGCGATCTGGGGGAGACGTTTGTCGGCGGGGGAGCGCAGCGGGTTAGTCCACTGCTGGTGCGGAGAAGTCACGTTAGGCGAGCCTAGCAGTCATGGAATCGAGCAGCTCCTGCCACGCGTCCACGAACTTCTCCACGCCTTCGCGCTCCAACACGGCCACTACGTCGTCGAGGTCGATGCCCACGCCGCGCAGCGCCGCGAAGGTCTCGCGGGAGACGGCTTCGGTGCCGGTGAGGGTGTCGCCGTGCACGCCGCCGTCGCGAAGCACGGCGTCGAGCGTCTTCTCCGGCATCGTATTCACGGTCTGCGGGCCGGCGAGCTCGGTGACGTACATCGTCGCCGGGTAGTCCGGGTTCTTCACACCGGTCGACGCCCACAGGGGGCGCTGGGCGTTCGCATTTGCAGGAAGCTTAGCGACGTCAACGTCGCCGAACTCACGCTCAAACAGCGCATACGCCAACCGCGCGTTGGCGATGCCCGCCTTGCCGCGCAGCGCCAGCGCTTCGTCGGTGCCGATGGCCCCCAGGCGCTTGTCCACCTCGGTGTCCATGCGGGAGACGAAGAACGACGCCACCGAGTGGATGCGGCTGACATCGTGGCCGTTGGCGGCGGCCTTGCGGATGCCGTCCTTGTAGGCGTCGATGACTTGCTGGTAGCGCTCCACGGAGAAGATCAGGGTGACGTTGACGGAGATGCCCTCGGCCAGTGCGGCGGTGACGGCGGGCAGCGACTCGTCGGTCGCCGGGATCTTGATCATGAGGTTGTCGCGGTCCACCAGCTGCCACAGCTCGCGGGCCTGCGCGATGGTCTTTTGCTCGTCGGCGGCGAAGCGCGGGTCCACCTCGATGGAGACGCGGCCGTCCTTGCCGCCGGTGGCCTCGTAGGTGTCGCGGAAGAGGTCGCAGGCGTCCTGCACATCCTTGACGCTCATGGCGTAGACAGCGGCGTCGGCGGTGGTGCCAGCCTGCTTCAGCTCGGCGAGCTGCTCGTCGTAGTGGTTGCCGGAACCCATGGCAGCGGCGAAGATCGCCGGGTTCGTGGTCACACCCACGATGGACTTCGCGTCCTTCACCTCGGCGAGGTTGCCGGTGGCGATGCGCTCGCGGGAGAGGTCGTCGAGCCAGGTGGAGGTGCCGGCCTGGTACAGATCGTCGATAGCAGTCATGCCGCAACCCTACTTTCCGTCGCCGCGGGTCGGCTCAGCCTCGGTGTCGCCGACGCGCACGCTCGTCGCCACGCTGCGCTCCTCGCGCACGCACTCGAGGGTCTCGCGGCCGGTGCGAACGACGTTGTCGGTGGTGAAGCCGAAGCGCTCGAACAGCTCCGCACCCGGCGCGGAGGCGCCGAAGTGCTCCAGGGACACCGCGCGGCCGTATTCGCCGAGGAAGCGGAACCACGGCATGGAGGTCGCGGCCTCGACGGACACGCGGGCCTTGACATCGCGCGGCAGCACGGAGTCGATGTAGGCATCGTCCTGCTCCATGAACCAGTCCATGGACGGCACGGACACCACGCGGGTGGCGGTGCCCTCGGACTCGAGGACCTTGGCGGCCTCGACGGCGTACTGCACCTCGGAGCCGGAGGCCATGAGGATCACGTCCGGGGTGTCGGCGGATTCTTCGACCAGCACGTAGGCGCCGCGGGCCACGCCGTCGAAGGCCTTCTCCTTGGTGCCCTCGAGCACGGGCAGGTTCTGGCGGGACAGCGCCAGCGCCTTCGGCTGCTCCTTCGCCTCGAGCGCGGCGATCCAGGCGGCCGAGGTCTCGTTCGCGTCCGCCGGCCGGATCACGGCGACATCCGGGATGGCGCGCAGGGCGGCGAGGGTCTCCACCGGCTGGTGGGTCGGGCCGTCCTCGCCAAGCCCGATGGAGTCGTGGGTGAACACGTAGTAGCCGTCGATGCCGGACAAGGCGGCGACACGGATGGCGGGGTAGAGGTACTCGGAGAAGATGAGGAAGGTGCCGCCGTAGACGCGGGTGCCGCCGTGCAGGGCGATGCCGTTCATCACCGCGCCCATGGCGTGCTCGCGGATGCCGAAGTGCAGGTTGCGGCCGTAGGGGTCGGCGGAGAACATCTCGGTGGAAATGGAGCGCGGGCCGAAGGACCTCTCGCCCTCGATCAGGGTGTTGTTGGACCCTGCCAGGTCGGCGGAGCCGCCCCACAGCTCAGGCAGCGCGGCCGCGGCGGCCTGGATCGCGGCCGCGGACGCCTTGCGGGTGGCCACACCCTTCGCGTCCGGCTCCCAGGTGGGGAAGTCCTTCTTCCAATCCGTCGGCAGCTCGCGGGCTGTGAGGCGGTCCAGCAGCGCCTTGCGCTCAGGGTTCGCCTCGGCCCAGGCGTTGAACTTCTCGTCCCAGACGGCCCGCTTCTCTGCGGCGCGCTCGCGCAGCTTGCGGGTGTGAGCGATCACCTCATCCTCTTCCGGGAAGTTCACCGCCGGGTCGAAGCCGAGCGCCTCCTTGACCGCGGCGACCTCGTCGGCGCCGAGTGCCGCGCCGTGGATGGCGCCGGTGTTCATCAGGTTCGGGGCCGGGTAGCCGATCACGGTTTTCACGCGGATGATCGTCGGCTTGGTCGGCTCCGCCTTCGCCTCGGCCACGGCGGCCTCGATGGCGGCGACGTCCTCGCCGGATTCGACGGTAAGCGTCTGCCAGCCGTAGGCGTCGTAACGCTTGAGCACGTCCTCAGTGAACGCAATTTGGGTGTCGTCCTCGATGGAGATGCGGTTGTCGTCCCAGAACAGGATGAGGTTGCCCAGCTGCTGGGTGCCGGCGAGCGAGGACGCCTCGGCGGTCACACCCTCCTGCAGGCAGCCGTCGCCGGCGACGACGTAGATGTAGTGGTCGAAGGGCGACTCGCCGGCGGGGGCGTCGGGGTCGAACAGGCCACGTTCACGTCGAGAAGCCATCGCCATGCCCACTGCGGAAGCGAGGCCCTGGCCGAGCGGGCCGGTGGTGATCTCGATGTGTTCGGTGTGGTTGTACTCCGGGTGGCCCGGGGTCTTCGAACCCCAGGTGCGCAGGTCCTTCAGGTCCTGCAGCTCCAGGCCGAAGCCGCCGAGGTACAGCTGCACATACTGCGTGAGCGAGGAGTGGCCGTTGGACAGCACGAAGCGGTCGCGGCCCACCCAATCCTTGTCGGTCGGGTCCACGTCCATCACGCGCTGGAACAGGGTGTAGGCCAGTGGCGCGAGGCTCATGGCGGTGCCAGGGTGTCCGGAACCGCAGTTTTCCACCGCGTCGGCGGCGAGCACCCTGGCCGTGTCAACGGCGCGGGTGTCGGTCTCGGTCCAATCCTGCGGGTAGTTGCGCTCGGTCATTGCCTGCAGTTTCGGGGGCAGCGTCATGGGGTCCTCGCTTTCTTTAAGGTCGCACAAAAGCATATCGCTTATCGACGCCTCCGGTCCCACCCCATCCTCGATTCGTTGACTCGCGTTGGTTGGGGCTACCATCGTCCGAAGGTATGATTGCCCGCGCCCGACGGCGGTACAAAAAGGAGAGAGTTGTTGGAGACCATCAAGGCATATTTCGCGTTGACGAAGCCGAGGGTCATTGAACTTCTCTTGGTCGCCGCGATCCCCGCGATGCTGCAGGCGCACCGCGGCGAGGTGCACCTCTGGCTCGTGCTGGGCACGCTGCTCGGCGGCTGGATGGGAGCCGCGGCCGCGAACACCTTCAACATGGTCGCGGACTACGACATCGACCAGAAGATGGGCCGCACCCGCGCCCGTCCGCTGGTGCGGCACTCGGTGACCAAACAGAAGGCGGCCGTGTTCGCCTGGGTGATGCTCGTGCTGTCCGTGCTCTGGCTCGGGGTGCTGTGCAACTCCTGGCTGGCGGCGTTTTTCATCCTCCTGACCAACTTCTTCTACATCTTCATCTACACGAAGTGGCTGAAGCGCCGCACCTGGCAAAACGTGATCTGGGGCGGTGCGGCCGGCTGCATGCCCGTGATGGTGGGCTGGGCCGTGATCCGCGACAACGTCCACGACGGTTCCGCCGACAACTGGTGGCAGGCCATCGTGCTGTTTTTGATCATCTTCTTCTGGACCCCGCCGCACACCTGGGCGCTGGCCATGAAGTACAAGGACGACTACGCCCGCGCCAACGTGCCCATGCTGCCGGTGGTGGCGACTGCGGAAGAAACCTCCCGCCAGATCGTGATCTACTCCTGGCTCACCGTGGCCGTCTCGCTGCTGCTGGTGCCGGCCGCGTCCTGGATCTACCTGGTAATCGCGATCGCCTCGGGTGCGGCGTTCTTGGTCATGGCGACCAAGCTGCACCAGGGCATCGTGCGCGACGAGAACGTCAAGCCGCTGAAGCTGTTCATCCTCTCCAACAACTACCTCGCCGCGCTGTTTCTGGGCCTGTCCTTCGACGCAGTGCTCGGCTGGGAGACCGTCGGCCAGCTGCTGTTCTAAACCTTCAGCACAACCGAGCCGGTGGTCTTTCGCGCCTGCAGGTCCTCGTGGGCCTGGCGGGCGTTTTTCAGCTCGTAGGGCGGGTGGATGCGGATTTTCACCGTGCCCTCTTCTACCGCCCGGGCCACGGCCTGGGCGCGCATGAGGAACTCGTCGTCCGTGGCCACGTAGTGCTTCAGCGACGGGCGGGTGAGAAACAGCGCGCCGTGGGCGTTGAGCTCCTGGATCTTGAACGGCTCGACGTCGCCGGAGGCGGAGCCGAACGAGCAGACCAGCCCGCGCGGGCGGGTGACGTTGAGGCACATCTCGAAGGTGTCTTGGCCGACGCCGTCGTAGACCACGTCCACGCCGCCGCCGCCGTTCTCGGCCTTGATCTGCTCGGCTAGGTCCTCGCCGTAGCGGAACACCTTGGTCGCGCCCGCCTCGTAGGCGAGCTTTTCTTTCTCGTCGCTGGAGACCACCGAGTACACGGTCGCCTCCTCGGCGGCCGCCATCTGGGTCAGGATCAGCCCCACGCCGCCGGCGCCGGCGGTGACCACCATGGTGTCGCCCGGCTTCGTCTCGCGCACGCCGTGGAGGAGGTAGTGCGAGGTCATGCCCTGCAGCAGCATCGAGGCCGCCACCGCAGGATCGACGCCCTCCGGCACGGCGACCAGCCGGTTGCGGTCCACCGCCACCTGCTCGGCGTAGGAGCCGGGGGCGGCGTGCCAGGCTACGAGGGTGCCGGGCGCGATCTCGCCCTTGGGATCTTCCACCACGCGGCCGCAGCCCTCCGTGCCGGGGATGTACGGCGGGTTCGAGGGGTAGGTTCCGGAGCGGAAGTAGGTGTCGATGTAGTTGATGCCGGCGTACGTGACGTCGACAAGCAATTGCCCCTCGGTGGGAGTCGGCGGCTCGGCGTCCTTGTACTCGAGGACTTCCGGGCCGCCGTGGGATGTGACAACGATTGCTTTCATGTCACACGAGCGTAGGCAACCTGCGCTTCCCATGTGCAAAAAGGAACCCGCTGAATGCAACGACGGTCGACGACATGGCGATATGCGCCGGAATTGTCCAGCGCGGAACGCCCATGCGGAACTGGATCACGCCGATGGCCCATTGCACCAGAATCATGGCGATGAGCACGTATGCGGTGCGCTTTGCGTCCTCCGGCGCGCCGGAGTTGCGCAGCAGCACCGTGGTGATGATCGTGGCGATGAGGTAGAGGTACATGCACGCCGCGTGCACGTATGCGAGCACGCGCGTGTCCATCTCGAGGCGGCCATCCATGCCCGCGCCCGCGTCGCCCGAGTGCGGGCCGGAGCCGGTGACCATGGTGCCGGTGATGAGCACGAGGCACAGCGCCGCGGCGGCGATGAGCGTCCACGTCTGCGCCGAGCCGGGGTAGCGGCGGGTGGGGGCGGAGTTGTCGGGCTCGGCGATGCGCATGTAGAGCATCGCAGCGACGAATACGAGCACCATCGACGGCAGGAAGTGCACCGCCACGGACCACCAGCGCAGGTCCAGTCGCACGGAGATGCCGCCGATGACGGCCTGCACGACCACGCCGAGCAGGGAGATCCAGGCCAGGGTCTTGATGTCCTTGCGGCGCCCGGCGCGGATCACGGCGTACAGCACGAGGCCGGCGGCCGCGGCGACCACGAAGGTCAGGGTGCGGTTGCCGAACTCGATGGCTTGGTGGATCCAGGGCGCCGCGCCGGCGACCGGCACGAGCGAGCCCTCGTGGCACAGCGGCCAGGTGTCGCAGCCGAGGCCGGAGCCGGTCACGCGCACGAGCGAGCCGGTGACGGTGATGCCGCCCTGGCACAGCAGCAGCACCATCGCGAGGGTGCGCTGCAGCTTCAGTGACGGGTCGCGCCAGGCCTCCCTCCAGGAGTTCGGGCGGGTCTCGGCTGTGGTTGCGGTCACTGTTTCTCCAACTTTCGGACGATGTTGATCGTGGTGAGTGTATCGCGCCTAGCCGTCAAAGCGGAACAAGCGCACGGCCGCGGTCACCGCGGCGACCCCCCAGGCGGCGAGTGAGGCCCACGCCACCCAGTTGACCTGCAAAGACAGCGCTTGCACCAGCGCGCCTGCCAGCGCCACGGTGGGCACCGCGTTCCACCACCCGGCGTGCGCGATGTCGCCGGAGTAGCCCACCCAGCCGAGGATGCCCATGAGCACCAGCCAGATCAGGTTCGCAAGCGCCAGCACCAGCTCGGCGCGCAGGGTGCCGCCCATCAGCAGCCCCAGCGCGGTGAACGCGGCCACGCCACACAGGAGGGTGGCCAGCCCGAACGCGGCGCCGGCGGGGGTCACGCGCCACCCCAACGCCAGGGCGATTGCGCCGAGCACCACCAGCTGCACCACCACCGTAGCCAGCACGCCGAGGATCTTGCCCACGATGATGGTCCAGGGCGGCACCCCGGACGCGCCGGTGCGCTTCAAGGCCCCGTAGCGGCGGTCGAAGGCGACGGCGATGGCCTGGCCGGTAAAGCCCGCACCGGTGGCGGCCACGGCGAAAACCATGGGCACCAGCACACCCGAGTCGGTGTTGTCGCCCAAAATCGGGGCGAAGTGGGCCGCCAGCAGGATCGCCGCCGGGATCAGCACGTTGACCAGGAGCTGCTCGCCGTGGCGCAGCATCAGCTTCGCCTCGATGCGCCCCTGGGCCGCGGCCATCCGGCCGAAGGACGCCCGCTGCGGCGCCGGGGCGAAAATGCCGGGGGTGAGCTTTTTCATTAGCTCCTCAGCTCCCTTCCTGTGATGTCCAAAAACACGTCCTCCAAGTTGCGGTGGGACACGCTCAGCTCGCGGATCAGCACACCTTGGCGTGCGGCCTCGCGCGCCAGCTTCTCGACGACCTCCGGCGAGCCCGAGCCCTTGATCCGGTAACTGCGGGGCCGGATCTCCTCGACGGTGAGGCCGGCGGGCGTGAGCTCGTCGTTAAGCTTGTGCACCTCGAAGGCCTCTGCAGTGTCGAAAGAAAGCACCGGAAACTCCTCGTGGCTGGTGAGCTCCTCCGGGGAGCCCTGGGCGACGACGGTGCCGTGGTCGATGATGACCACGTCGTCCGCGAGGCTTTCGGCCTCGTCCATGAGGTGGGTGGTGAGCAGGACGCTCACCCCGTCGCGCTTCAGCGCCGAGATGATGTCCCACACCGCCATGCGTGACTGGGCGTCCAGGCCCGCGGTGGGCTCGTCCAAGAAGATCAGCTCGGGGCGGCCGATCAGGGCCAGCGCCAGCGACAGGCGCTGCTGCTGGCCGCCCGAGAGGCGCCGGTAGGTAGTCTTCGCCGCTCCCTGGAGGCCGACTAGCTCCATGAGCCAGCGCGGGTCGTGGGGGTGCTTGTTGTAGCTGGCGGCGAGGTTGAGCATCTCCTCGACGGAGACGCCGGCGTAGGAGCCGCCGCCCTGGAGCATGATGCCGATGCGGTCGCGCACCTTCTGCGGATGCGCGACCGGGTCCATGCCGAGCACCCGGATCGACCCGGAGGTGGGTTTGGTGAAGCCCTCGCACATCTCGATGGTGGTGGTTTTGCCGGCTCCGTTGGGGCCCAGAAGCGCGAGCAGCTCGCCGCGCCGCGCTGTGAAAGAGAGCCCGTCAACCGCCGTTTTCTCGCCGAATCGCTTGATAACGCTTTCGACGACCAGCGCGTGATCACTCATGGGTGATGAGTGTAGACCTCCTGCGCCGCCACACCCGAAGCGCGAGCGCTACGCACGCCGCCAGGAGGATGAAGCCGACGACGGCGGAGCCGTAAATCGTGGCGACGGCGCCCGCCTGGAGACGGAGCCCGCGAGGGAGGACGAGGAAGCTCACCAGCGCCGAGTACCCGGCCACAGAGGCGCGGAAGGTAAAGCGGTTCGCCCACGCCGCGAGCGGAAGCACGGCCCACAGCGGGTACCAGGGGTGCACGACGGGAAACAGCACCACCAGCACGAAGGTGGACACGCCGAGCCCGCCTACCGGGTGGATGGTGCCGCGGTAGGTGGCCCACAGCATGCGCAGCGCAAACGCCGCCGCGACCGTTAGCCCCGCCCAGCGGGTCACGCTGAGCATCGCGTCCGTGTGGTCGCCGAGCCCCAGGTTCATGCCGAGGAAGCCTCCGGCGACGCCGATGTCGGTGGTCAGAGACAGCCAGCTGCGGATCTGGGCGGCGCCGCCTTGGCCGGTGACCCAGCCCAGGCCGATGCCGGAGGCCAGCGAGACCGCGATGGCGGTGGCCGCCAGCATGGTCGCGTGCAGGGCGGCGGAGGTCGCGATGGCGCGGGGGCCGCTGCGCTGGCGCTGCGGGCGGGTGCGCAGGTGGCGGGCCAGCGCCATGCCGGTGAACCCGAGGGCCAAAAAGCCGATCACCTTCACCATGCCGGCGCAGCTGATCAGGGCGGCAGAGGCAGCGAGCAGCGCCCAGCCGGAGCGGCGGTTGCTCTCGAGCCGGTCGATGCCGCGCAGCCCCACCTCCAGGCCGACGAGCAGCAGGCCCATCATGATGGCCTCGTTGTGGATGCCGCCGACCATGTGCAGCACCGTCAACGGGTTGAGGATGCCCAGCCACAAAGCGGCCGGGCCGGTCACACCGCAGCGCTTCGCCAGCGCGAGCACGGCCCAGGCCGCGGCGAGGATGCCAGCGACAGACACGGCGCGGTGGGCGAGCACGCCCCAGAAGATCGAGTCGCCAGTGATGTGCGAGATCACCGCCGCGGTCCCCAGCGCCACCGGTCCGTACGGGCTAGGCGAGTGCGCCCAAATGAACGGCACGGAGCGGGCGAGGTGGTGCTCCACCCCCAGCAGCTCGACGGGGCCGGAGGAGTACGGGTCGAGCCCCTGGCGCACGATGCTGCCGTTGGCCAGGTAGGAGTAGATGTCCTGGGTGAAAAGCGGCGCGGTGGCGATAAGTGGGACCACCCAGGCGATGAAAGTGCGCAGCATCTCCGGGTTGCTCACCCGCGCCCCGCGCGCCGCGCCTGGCGACGCCCCGACGAACGGGGCCATGGCCAGCCACGCCGCCACCAGCACGCCGACGCCGATGAGCACAAGCGCGTTGGAGGCGAGCATCATGCGCCCCATCTCCGCGCCGAAGGGGAAATTCTGCCACGGGTTTTCCACCACCGGCAGGGCGCCGCCGCCGATGCCCGCGAAACCGATCAGGAACGCTCCGGCGGCCCCTGCCCAGCGCAGCGCGGCGAAACGGCCGCGCTCGCGGGCCCGCACAGCCGCGCTTGTGGGTGCGCTGTGCGCAGGCGAGGCCGGGTCGTGCAGCAGCGTCGAGCGGGACCCGGGTCGCCCGAAGCGCGGCAGCTCGCTGGCCACGTTCACGCGCGGGGCGCGGCGGGCGCGTCGGGAGCCGTGCGGGCGGTCGGGTGCAGTCACGGTTGAACAGTCTAAGGCGCGCCCCGACACGGGCCCACCCGGTGCGGCAGGAATATTTACAACACACTAGTGTTGTGAAAAGGCAGCGACCCAGACCACATCGAGCGAAAGGTGGTGCCATCGTGGATACAGTGGAAACCCACAACCCCGCTCCTGCGGACGCGTCCCGCGCTGGCGGCGACACGCGCTCGCAGGTGATGTCGGTCCTGCTCAAGCGGGGGCCGGTAGCGGCCAGCGACATCGCGGAAGAGCTCGACCTCTCGGCGGCCGGCGTGCGCAGGCACGTGGACAAGCTCGTCGAGGAGCAGCTGGCCGAGCCTTGCGCACCGCGCGCCGTCGCGGGCGAGGAGCAGGGGCGCGGCCGTCCGGCCAAGCACTTCCAGCTCACCGCCGCGGGCCGGGAGCGCTTCGGTTCGCATTACGACGGTCTCGCGCTCGACGCCGTGGAACTGATCCAGCAGATCGGGGGCGAAGACGCGGTGCGCGACTTCGCCCGCGCTCGCGTGGAGAAGATCCTCGGCGACGTGGAACCGGCGGAAGATGCCGAGTCGACGGCGCGCCGCGTCGCCGCCGCGCTGGAAAGGCACGGCTACGCCCCGAGCGTCCACCGCACCGACGCCGGCATCCAGATCTGCCAGCACCACTGCCCGGTGTCCGCCGTCGCCGCGGCGCACCCGGAATTCTGCGAGGCGGAAAGGGAGGCGGTGGCGCGGATCGTCGATACGCATGTGCAGCCGCTCGCCCTCATCTCCGACGGCGACGGAATCTGCACAACTAACATCCCCCTTGCTGCGGCGCGCACCCGGACGCGCCCGGCGGGAACAGCAACGAAAGGAGCGGCTGACAATGACTGAAGTGAAGCCCACACCAGGCCTTGAGAAGCCGATGAACGACGACGAGATCATCGAGTCGATCGGCGCCTACAACTACGGCTGGCACGACTCTGACGTCGCCGGCGCCTCCGCGCGCCGCGGCCTGAACGAAGAGGTCGTGCGCGACATCTCCGGCATCAAAAACGAGCCGGAATGGATGCTCAACCAGCGCGTGAAGGCGTTGGAGATCTTCGACAAAAAGCCGATGCCTACCTGGGGCGCGGACTTGTCCGACATCGACTTCGACAACATCAAGTATTACGTCCGCTCCACCGAGGAGCAGGCCGCCAGCTGGGACGACCTGCCGGAGGACATCAAGAACACCTACGACAAGCTGGGCATCCCGGAGGCGGAGAAGCAGCGCCTCGTCGCAGGTGTGGCCGCGCAGTACGAGTCCGAGGTGGTCTACCACCAGATCCGCGAGGACCTGGAGGAAAAGGGCGTCATCTTCGTCGACACCGACACGGCCCTGCGCGAGCACGAGGACCTGTTCAAGGAGTACTTCGGCTCCGTCATCCCGGCCGGCGACAACAAGTTCTCGGCGCTGAACACCGCCGTGTGGTCCGGCGGCTCCTTCATCTACGTCCCGCCGGGGGTCCACGTGGACATCCCGCTGCAGGCCTACTTCCGCATCAACACGGAGAACATGGGCCAGTTCGAGCGCACCCTCATCATCGTCGACGAGGACGCCTACGTGCACTACGTCGAGGGCTGCACCGCCCCGATCTACAAGTCGGACTCGCTGCACTCCGCGGTGGTGGAGATCATCGTGAAGAAGGGCGGCCGCTGCCGCTACACCACCATCCAGAACTGGTCCAGCAACGTCTACAACCTGGTCACCAAGCGTGCGAAGGCTGAAGAGGGCGCGACCATGGAGTGGGTCGACGGCAACATCGGCTCCAAGGTGACCATGAAGTACCCGGCCGTGTGGATGACCGGCGAGCACGCCCGCGGCGAGGTGCTCTCCGTTGCGTTCGCTGGCGAGGGCCAGTTCCAGGACACCGGCGCGAAGATGACGCATATGGCGCCGCACACCTCCTCGTCCATCGTGTCCAAGTCCGTCGCCCGCGGCGGCGGCCGCGCGGCCTACCGCGGCCTGGTGCAGATCAACGCCAACGCCCACGACTCTGCGTCCAACGTGGAGTGCGACGCGCTGCTGGTGGACGACATCTCGCGCTCGGACACCTACCCGTACAACGACATCCGCAACGACCGCGTGACCCTGGGCCACGAGGCGAAAGTGTCCAAGGTCTCCGAGGACCAGCTGTTCTACCTCATGTCCCGCGGCATCGCCGAGGAAGAGGCCATGGCCATGATCGTGCGCGGCTTCGTCGAGCCGATCGCCAAGGAGCTGCCCATGGAGTACGCCCTCGAGCTGAACCGCCTCATCGAGCTGCAAATGGAAGGATCGGTGGGCTAAATGGCCGAAACCGTCAAAAACGCCACCACGCACAACAACAAGGGCGACCTGTTTTCCTCCTTCAACGTGGAGGACTTCGAGGTCCCGGGCGGCCGCGACGAGGTCTGGCGCTTCATCTCCCTGCGCCGCCTGCGCGGCCTGCACAACGGCGAGTTCGCCCCGCAGGCCGAGGCGCAGATTGCGGTGGAGGGTCCCAGCGAGGTCGCAGTCGAGCAGGTTTCGCTTGACGACGAGCGCGTGACCGCCGCCGGCGCCCCCGTCGACCGTGTCGCCGCCCAGGCGTGGACCTCCTCCGAGAACGCGACCCTGATCTCGGTGCCGGCGAACGCGGAGCTGACCGAGCCGATCACCGTGACCATCACCGGCGCGGGCGCCGACAAGACCACCTTTGGCACCGTCGTGGTCGAGACCGGCGCGAACTCTTCCGCCACCGTTGTGGTGCGCTACGCGGGCTCCGGCACCCACGCCGACAACGTCAACTGGGTCATCGGCGAGGGCTCCCGCGTCAACGCCGTGGTGGACGCCGACTGGGAACTGGATGCGGTGCATGTGGGCCAGCAGTCGATCGTCGTGAAGCGCGATGCGACCCTGCGCCACCACGTGGCCACCTTCGGCGGTGAGATCGTCCGCATCACCCCGCGCCTCGCGTTTGAGGCGCCGGGCGGCGACGCCGAGTTGACCGGCGTGTACTTCGCGGACGCGGGCCAGTACATCGAGAACCGCCTCCTGGTGGACCACGCGGTGCCGAACTGCCGCTCCAACGTGCTGTACAAGGGCGCGCTGCAGGGCGACAAGGCCTCCAAGCTGCCGGAAGCCCGCACCTGCTGGGTGGGCGACGTGCTCATCCGTGCCGAGGCGAAGGGCACCGACACCTACGAGACCAACCGCAACCTGGTGCTCACCGACGGTGCCCGCGCCGACGCCATCCCGAACCTGGAGATCGAAACCGGCGAGATCGCCGGCGCAGGCCACGCCGCGACCGTCGGCCGCTTCGACGACGACCAGCTGTTCTACCTGCGCTCCCGCGGCATCCGCGAGGAAGACGCCACCCGCCTGATCATCCGCGGCTTCTTCAACGAGGTCCTCAACCAGATCCCCGTCGAGTCCATCCGCGAAGAACTCATCGCCCGCGTCGCCGGCGAGCTCGAGCGCAACGAAAACTAAAAGGAGCAATACATGTCCACCCTGGAAATTAAGAACCTGCACGCCAACGTCCTGCCGACCGAGGAGGGCCAGGAGCCCAAGCCGATCCTCAAGGGCGTCAACCTGACTATCAAGGGCGGCGAGACCCACGCGATCATGGGCCCGAACGGCTCCGGCAAGTCCACCCTTGCCTACACCCTTGCGGGCCACCCGAAGTATGAGGTGACCGAGGGCGAGGTGCTTCTCGACGGCGAGAACGTGCTCGACATGGAGATCGACGAGCGCGCCCGCGCCGGCCTTTTCCTGGCCATGCAGTACCCGGTGGAGGTGCCGGGCGTGTCTTCGTCGAACTTCATGCGCTCCGCCGTCACCGCGGTGCGCGGCGAGGCTCCCAAGCTGCGCGAGTGGGTCGGCGAGCTCAACGCGGCCCGCGAGGCGCTGCAGATGGACGCCTCCTTCTCCGAGCGCTCCGTCAACGAGGGCTTCTCCGGCGGCGAGAAGAAGCGCCACGAGGTCATGCAGCTCGCCCTGATGAAGCCGAAGTTCGCGGTCATGGACGAGACCGACTCCGGCCTGGACGTCGACGCGCTGCGCATCGTCTCCGAAGGCATCAACCGCTACCAGGACGAGACCGGCGGCGGCGTGCTCATGATCACGCACTACAAGCGCATCCTGAACTACGTCAAGCCCGACTTCATCCACGTTTTCGCCGACGGCAAGATCGTGCAGACCGGCGACTCTTCGCTCGCCGACCAGCTCGAGGCCGAGGGCTACGAGAAGTTCATCTAATGGCGCTCGACGTAACTGCCATCCGCAAGGAGTTCCCGATCCTGTCGCGCACCGTGCGCGGCGGCAAGCCGCTGGTGTACCTGGATTCGGGGGCGACGTCGCAGCGTCCGCAGCGCGTGTGGGATGCCGAGCGCGACTTCGTGCTCGGCTGCAATGCGCCCGTGCACCGCGGCTCCTACGAGCTGGCGGAGGAGGCCACCGACGCCTACGAGTCCGCCCGCGAGGCCATCGCCGCCTTCGTCGGCGCGGACAACGACGAGATCGCGTTCACCAAAAACGCCACCGAGGCGCTGAACCTGGTCGCGTACGTGCTGGGTGATTCCCGCGCCGGCTCGTTCGTGGTGGGTGAGGGCGACACCATCGTGATCACGGAGCTCGAGCACCACGCGAACCTGGTGCCGTGGCAGGAGCTGGCGCGACGCACCGGAGCTGAACTGAAGTGGTATGCGATGACCGAGGACGGCCGCATCGACCTCGACTCCCTCGAGCTCGACGACACGGTCAAGGTGGTGGCTTTTACCCACCAGTCCAACGTCACCGGCGCGCACGCCGACGTCGCCGAGATGGTGCGCCGCGCTAAGGCGGTCGGCGCGCTCACAGTGCTCGACGCCTGCCAGTCGGTGCCGCACATGCCGGTGGACTTCCACGCACTCGACGTCGACTTCGCGGCGTTTTCCGGCCACAAGATGTGCGGCCCGTCCGGCGTGGGCGCGCTGTACTCGAAGCACCTCAACGAGCTGCCGCCGTTCCTCACGGGCGGCTCCATGATCGAGGTCGTGCGCATGGAGGGCTCAACCTACGCGCCGGCGCCGCAGCGGTTCGAGGCCGGCACCCAGATGACCTCCCAGGTCGTCGGGCTCGGCGAGGCGGTGCGTTTCCTCAACGAGGTCGGGATGGAAGACATCCAGGCTCATGAGCACGAACTCACCGAGTATGCGCTGGAGCAGATGCAGGCAATCGACGGGCTGCGTATCGCTGGCCCGCTCACCGCCGACAACCGCGGCGGCGCGATCGCGTTCACGGTCGAGGGCGTGCACCCGCATGACCTGGGCCAGGTGCTCGACTCCGAGGGCGTTGCCATCCGCACGGGCCACCACTGCGCGTGGCCGCTGCACCGTGGCCTGGACATGCAGTCCACGTCACGTGCGAGCTTTTACCTGTACAACACGCTGGACGAGGTTGATACCTTGGTGTCGTCGATTAGCAAAGCGAAGGAGTTTTTCGCGCGATGAACCTCGAATCCATGTACCAGGAAGTCATCCTGGACCACTACAAGAACCCGCAGCACGCCGGGTTGCGCGAGCCGTACGAGGCGGAGGTGCACCACGTCAACCCGTCGTGCGGCGACGAGCTGACCCTGCGCGTGCACCTGTCCGAGGACGGCGCCACGGTCGAGGATGTCTCCTACGACGCTGAGGGCTGCTCGATCTCGCAGGCCTCCACCTCGGTGATGGCCGAGGAGGTCATCGGGCTGCCTGTCGACGAGGCGATGTCGAAGCTCGCCGCCTTCGACGAGATGATCACCTCGCGCGGCACCGTCGAGGGGGATGCAGCGAAGATCGGCGACGGCGTGGCCTTCGCCGGCGTGGCCAAGTTCCCGGCGCGCGTGAAGTGCGCACTTATGGGGTGGAAGGCGTTCCAGGCGGCGACGTCGGACGCCCTGGGAGAATCGGACGCCCCGGAAGATAAGGAGTAGCTATGACTGAACCGGACAAGCAGCCGGAGCGCCCACAGCAGACCGAGGAGCAGCTCAAGCTCATCGGCGAGGTGGAGGAGTACCTCCACGACGTGATCGACCCGGAGCTGGGCATCAACGTCGTCGACCTCGGCCTGGTCTACGACACCTGGATTGAGGAGCGCGAGGGCAAAACTGTCGCGGTGATCAACATGACGCTGACCTCGCCGGCGTGCCCGCTCACCGACGTGATCGAGGAGCAGGCCACCCTGTCGGTCGTGAACAACACGGCGGTCGACGAGCTGGACCTGAACTGGGTCTGGATGCCGCCGTGGGGCCCGCAGTTCATCACCGAGGAGGGCCGCGAGCAGCTCCGCGCCCTCGGTTTCGCGGTGTAAAAGCGCCCCTTGAAGTCCCCCCAGGTTGTTAACCTGTGGGGGACTTGCGCGTTGTGAAGGAGGATTGTAGTGAACGTTGGGTTTGCTGAAATTCTGGCCATGCTCGGTACCGTCGGCCTGGTTGCGCTGAAGGTCGCGCTGATCATCGCGCTAATCGTTTGGATCGTGCGCGCGGTGTCGAAGAAGTAGCTGGCGATTTGGGGGTGGTTGATACAGTGAACCCCCGTGATTGTCACCAATGATCTCGAGGTCCGGGTCGGCGCGCGCACGCTTCTCGACGCCCCCGGCCAGCACCTCCGCGTCCAACCCGGCGACCGCATCGGCTTGGTCGGCCGCAACGGCGCCGGCAAGACCACCACGATGCGCATCCTGGCGGGGGAGACCGAACCCTACGGCGGTTCGGTGACCCGCTCGGGCGAGATCGGCTACCTCCCGCAGGACTCCAAGGAGGGCGACATTGAGCAGACCGCCCGCGACCGCGTCCTGTCGGCCCGCGGCCTGGACCAGATCCAGCGTTCGATGGCCAAGCAGCAGAAGCTGATGGAGGAGACGGACGGGGAGGAGCGCGACAAGGCGATCGCGAAGTTTTCCCGCTTGGAGGAGCGCTACCAGGCGCTCGGCGGTTACGAGGCCAACGCGGAGGCGGCGCAGATCTGCGACAACCTGGGGCTGCCGGAGCGCATCCTGGACCAGCAGCTGAAGACCCTGTCGGGCGGCCAGCGGCGCCGCGTGGAGCTCGCCCAGATCCTGTTCGCCTCGCGCCAAGGCTCGGGCAAGTCCCAGACCACCCTGCTTCTCGACGAGCCGACCAACCACCTCGACGCCGACTCCATCTCTTGGCTGCGCAACTTCCTGTCCAAGCACGAGGGCGGGCTGATCATGATCTCCCACGATGTTGAGCTGCTCGACGCGGTGTGCAACAAGGTCTGGTTCCTGGACGCGGTGCGCGCCGAGGCCGACGTGTACAACATGGGCTTTTCCAAGTACAAGGATGCCCGCGCCCTCGACGAGGCCCGGCGCCGCCGCGAGCGCGCCAACGCCGAGAAGAAGGCCTCAGCCCTGCAGAAGCAGGCCGCGAAGTTGGGCGCGAAGGCCACGAAGGCCTCGGCCGCGAAGCAGATGATGGCGCGCGCCGAGCGAATGATGGGGGAGCTCGACGAGGTCCGGGTGGCCGACAAGGTCGCCTCCATCTCCTTCCCGGAGCCGGCGCCGTGCGGCAAAACCCCGCTGTTTGGCAAGGGCTTGACCAAGATGTACGGCTCCCTCGAGGTCTTCGCGGGGGTGGACTTGGCGGTGGACAAGGGCTCGCGCGTGGTCGTGCTGGGCACCAACGGCGCCGGCAAGACCACCTTGCTCAAGCTGCTCGCTGGGGTGGAGCGCACCGACGGCGAGGGCGGCGTGGTCTCGGGCCACGGGCTGAAGATCGGCTACTTCGCCCAGGAGCACGACACCATCGACGGCGACAAGAGTGTCTGGGAGAACACCATCGAGGCTTGCCCCGACGCCGGCCAGCAGGACCTGCGAGGCCTGCTCGGTGCCTTCATGTTCTCGGGCGACAAGCTGGAGCAGCCCGCCGGCACGCTCTCGGGCGGCGAGAAGACCCGCCTCGCGCTGGCCACCCTCGTCTCCTCGCGCGCGAACGTCCTGCTGCTCGACGAGCCCACAAACAACCTCGACCCCCAATCCCGCGAGCAGGTTCTCGACGCGCTGAAGACCTACACGGGTGCCGTCGTCCTGGTCACCCACGACCCGGGCGCGGTGCGCGCGCTTGAGCCGGAGCGGGTCATCATCATGCCCGAGGGCGACGAGGACATGTGGAGCGACGAGTACATGGAGATCGTCGAGCTCGCCTAAACTTCCCGAGGTGCTCGGGGCAAATCTAGAACGGCGGGTACGGGTCTTGCCCCTTCGCCCATGGCGGGGGCTCCACCGGCTCCCGTGGGGGAGGTGGATCCGGCGGTTCTGGTGGTACGCGAGTATCCGGTGGGGCCGTAGCGCCACCCGGATCGGGCACGGTTGCCCGATCGCGCTGCCGGTGTCTCTTCCGTAACCTGTTCACCGCTGAATGCTCGGCCGAGTCCGCGTGGTTGAACTGCAGCGTTGCACACTCGGGTTCCTTCACCCCGGCCCGACCCGTCGCTGGGTCCACATCCATGTGACTGGTGTTGTTTCTGTGGTCTTTGAAGTCGTTGTTGCAGCGGTGGTGGGTCCGACACAGCGCTGTGAGGTTGTCGATGTTGGTGTCACCGCCTTGCAGCCACGATGTGATGTGGTGGATCTCCGTCTCCGTGAGCGGGGCAGTGCAGCCGGTCCAGGCGCACACGCCCTGCACCGCCAGCAAGGTGATCCGCTGCGCCAGTGACGCCAGTCGACGCGTCCGATAGAGGTTCAACGGCAACGACGTTGCGTCGTCGACAGTCAGCACGAAGTCGGAAGTACGATCCATGCCCAAACGCACGAGGTCGAAGGCGTCGAGCTCGATTCCGGTGTTGGTGGCGAACTTCGTGGTCGGCTCGGCCTCCGCCAGCTCGTCCAGCGTCACCGACACAACCACGGACGCGCACCCGCCGCCGGTTGGCTTCTCACAGGCGTCGTAATGCTTGAGGATCTCAGAGAACTGGTCGTACCTGCGTTGCGACGGCGTGCGGTAATCCTCGACACCCTCGGGGAGGTTCGAGTTGGGCACCAACCCCTTATCGCTCAGCGCTTTGAACAGCGCTGAATCAGAGGCCACGGCATCGATAGTTATCCGGCATGTCCCGTCTGCGCGCTGGGCGCCGATGTGCAGCCCGCGGTTTTCCATGCCCGCGTTCGGGTTCGTAGGCTCGACGTGCTTGCGGTTCTCGCGCTCGACCCAGCGGCGCACGGTGGCGCGCAAATCTTTCACGGAACGTCGAGGAGCCTCCGCGAGCGCGTCCGCCTGGAGACGGGCACGCGCTCCCTTCGCATCCCCGACAAGCTTGTCTAGCTCTTGGCGGATCACGCGCTGTTTCTCGGCGTTCACTCGCTCGGCGGCACGGCGGGCTTCTTCTTGCTTGCGCCGCGCCTCTTCGCGGGCAGCCGCTCGAGCAGCCTCGCGGGCCGCTTCCTCCCGCTCTGCCTCCGCCGCCGGATCCGCGGGGGTTTCCTCACAATCGGTATCGAACAGGTCGGTGACCTGCTCCTCTTCAACCTCGGGCTCACCGTAGTAGTCCCGGCCTCGGGCGAGACGGTCGTAGGCGTCCTTGGGCTCCAACCCGAGCTTCTTTTGAAGGTACTGATTGGCGTGCTTTGAGCCGACGACGCGCCCGGCGTCGTCACGCTCGCACACGTACGCGAAAAGCGCGTCGAGCGTAGCCTTCACGTTGAATATTGCTTCGAGGCGCTCGAAATCCTCCCGAACCTCCTCGAACTCGACCGCATCGGGGTCTGCACACAGGTCCTTCATGGCCAGGAGGGCATGAATGATTGTGTCGACGTGCTTTCGCAGTTCAACGGTCATTTCGCCCTCCTTTCAAGTTGCCTAATCGGATGGGTTTACGATTAACCTACAAGCCGCCCCGACATAAACAGGATCTATGTCCACCATCGAACACATAAGGAGAAAAACTGTTACGAGGATCACATTTTTCAGAATGGCACAGCGCCAGCCCAGGGCTCATAGTCGGGATGTGAACCGACGGGCATCCGAGGCTGCGCCCAGGGGTCCACTAGCCGCCTAAATTCGGCCAACATCCGCTCAACGGCCTCATCGGTGAGGTCCACAATCATCAGCAACTCGCCGTCGGCCTTACTTAGCCGGAGCGACTCGTTGGGGACATCAACGGTGACCATCGGGCAGTCAACCTCGCGCGGTGGCGGTGTCGTAGTCGCGTACTCGTTTCCGATTTTCAGGCATTGAAACGGTTTCACCAAGTCGTTCAGCTCTCCGAAGTGCCAGAGGTCGGAGAAGAGTGAATCGACTGTCTGGCCCCAACGAACTCGGGGTAGGAACTTCTCTATGGCATCTTCACCGCCCACTGGGTAGAAGACGTCAATGTTTAGAAGATTGAAATGGTAGCGGTGTGGTGAGTTTGTGGTAGCGCCTGAGTGGGGATCCGGTAGCGGTCCCCGCTCAGGCGTGTTGTGGAGTTACTGGTTAGCTTCCAGTCTCATGT
>NZ_JAKRMZ010000006.1:0-101067 GCF_022345915.1 Corynebacterium sp. ACRQP
TCAGGTTGCCGTCACCATCAACAGGCACCTCACGACGCTCACCAGTGGTGGAGTCAACCAACTCAACCTTGTCAACAATCTTCGGATCAACCGTGCCAGACACCGAACCCGTATCACGCGTGACCGTCACGTTGGCAATAGCTTCACCATCTTCAGGCACGTTAACCGAGGTGTTGCCCTCAACCGTGTAGCCGTCTGGGGCATTGACTTCCACCGTGTATTCGCCGATCGGGGCAGCACCCCACGTAAACGAATTATTCTGCGAGCCAAAGGAGTATGTCACCCCGTCGTGAACCGCGGTTATCTCAACCGGGGTATCCGTGCTGAGGTTCACCGTCAATTTGCCGCGCCCAGAAGAAATCTTGAAGTTCTTCGTCTCCGTGCCGTTATGTGTGACGGTCGCCGACTGACCACCGCTAACCGAGAACCCTTCGGGAACGGTTGTTGCGACTACTTCTACGACATAATCGCCGGTCGGCAGGTCCGAAATCGAGTAGGTGCCATCGACGACATCGACCACCTCGGAAATGCCTCGGGTCGCGTCATCGTTGCCGGTCGCTCGAACCTGGAGATTCGCCCCACTAGGAACGTTCGACACCGAACCGTTAATGGCGCCGGTCTCGCGCTGCGGCGTAAGATCACCAAGCCGGGTGTCGTCACCAGCCTTCACCGTCACCGTACGATCCGCAGGCTTCACATACCCATCAGCCGGATCAATCACCAAGGTGTAATCCCCCTCCGGCAACTCACCAAACTTCACCACACCAGTGGTGGCATCGATCGACGCTGTGTAGCGCTTACCCTGCGCATCAACCAGTTCAACCTTGTCAACAGCCTCCGGATCAACCGAGCCAGACACCGAGCCCTTGGAGTAGGAGATAACTCCCGCCTGACCAGCCGCATTATCAAGATCAGTCCAGTCAGGGTTCCCGTCACCATCGACTTTGACGGTTCCGTCTGCATTGAGCCTCACCGCGGAAATCAGGTTCGGATCCGCAGCAAACCGCACCGAGCCTTTAGACTTCATGTCTTCGATTGGCTCATCCAGCTTAAAAACGAAGCCGCGACCGTCGGCATCAGGCACACCGATTCCGGAAATGGATTGTTCGTATGTGCGGGATTTGCCTTCCCGGTCCGTATACCCGTAGCGATAAACGGCCTCAACAGGGAATGACTCGGTTACGGTGAACTTCTTGTTTTTGTACTCCTGAGGATCCAGCCTCACATGGAAGGTATCGATTTTACCCGGCACTTCCCCAAGGTCCGAGAATACAGAGTAAAATTTGTCACCCTTGTCGTAATTTACTGAAGCTGTCACTGCCATTCCTGTGGCAGCATTAGCCGTTTGCACCCCGGCAAGCCCGGATCCTGCACCCCCAACAACACTCGGCACAGTCAAACCACTCAGCGCCAACGACACCGCGGTCATGCTGGCTATTGCGGTGCGCTTGCCGGAGAAGCCGCGGCGTGCGGAAGAGGATGCGTTGTAGCGCGCAGGGTTCGAAGGGCCCTGGGCGGCAGCGTCCGAGTTGAACTCGAACGGGGAGGAAGCGTTCTTCAAGATGGCTCCAATGGTTGTTTTTGTAAATGGGAGAAATTCGAGGAAGAAGTACATAGAACACACTTCTCCCACGGAACTTCCGTAGAACCTACCAACTTGGACAGGCGCTTTCAAGCAAGAGCCAACCCTGAAAGTGCAGTTAATCAGGGCTTTTTCAGTTTTAAAAGGTTTTCTAAAGTTCCTAACAAAGAACACTCAGGCCCCACCTAATCCTGAGAAAGACACAAAACGCCCCGAGCGGGGTGCTCGGGGCGTTCAAACAGATGGTGCGCCCGGAGGTGCCTGAGGTCACGACATATTTGACGGGGTGTGCCTGCGGACTGCGTCGTGATCCTTGACAGGTGAGTCGCGTCATTGTTGACACTTAGGGTTACCTCAGCCGTGTCGGTGACGCTTGACTGGTGAGTCGGGACATGTTTGACGCTATGAACAGTCCCAACCGTAATCTCGCCATCGTCAGAGCCGTCAGAGACCAAGGCGGCACACCCACCAGCGTCGCCAAGCGCTTTGGCATCTCACGGCAACGCGTCCATCAGATCCTCAACGCCTACGACGCAGGCGGCGCCGAGGCAATCGCACCGAAATCGCGTGCCCCTCACACCCACGACTACCAACAGGCCTACTGGAAACACGGTGACCCACCACTTCGCCCCAAATGAACAAAACCGGCACCCCAGAATAAAAACAACTGGGATGCCGGTCCGTCCAGCATGTCGCGACTCATGCGTCAAGCATGACGCGACTCATGACAATGGTGCGCCCGGAGGGATTCGAACCCCCAACCTTCTGATCCGTAGTCAGATGCTCTATCCGTTGAGCTACGGGCGCGTATTCAGTTCGTTGCCGTGTGGACAACGAAGAAGAACATTACACCCAGGTGAACTCACCACCAAAACAGCAGGCCAAACCTACAAACACACCCCCGACTACAACCCAAGCACCGCCTTGGCAATGGCGAAGTAGATCACCAGACCGGTCGCGTCGCAGAAGGTTGAGATGAACGGGTTGGAAAACACGGCGGGGTCCGCGCCGACGGTCTTCGCGACGATCGGCATCATGCCGCCAACGGTCGCGGACATGGCGCAGACACAAAATAGTGTGCTTCCTATCACTATTCCGATGTCTTGGCCAAAAACGGCCCACGCGATGGCCAATCCGAGCACCCCGAGCACTGCTCCGAGAGTCGCGCCGACGCGCAGTTCGCGCCACATGACTTTGAGGATGTCGCCTTTGGTGACGTCGTGAAGCGCGAGCGCCCTTGTCACCGTGGTTGCCGCCTGATTGCCGGTGTTGCCGCCGGTGCCGGTGAGCAGCGGGATGAACAGCGACAGCACCGTCACCTGCGCGAGCGTGTCCTCGAAAACGCCCAGGACCTGCACGGTCAGGATCGCGGAGAGCGCCAGCACGAGCAGCCACACGATGCGCGAGCGCACCAGCTTGAGCACCGGGGTGGCTAGGTACGGCTGCTTCAGGGACTCGGAGCCGCCCTGGCGCGCGGTGTCCTCGCTGTCGGCGTGCTCGACAATGTCGGCGGCCTCGTCGTGGGTGAAAATACCCACCAGCCGGTTGCCGGCATCCACCACCGGAAACGCCAGCAGTCCGGAGGAGAGCAGGCGTCGCGCGGCGTCCTCGGCATCGTCGCTGACTTGCACCGCCGGGCGCTCCCGCATCACATCGCCGACTCGGGCGTCCGGCGCCGCCCTGAACAGGTCGCGAAGCCACACCACGCCGCACAGCGTGCGCTCCGGGTCCACCACGGCGATGGTGTAGACCGTCTCAAAGCGGTCCGCATTCGCCCTCAGCTTCTCGACGACCTCCCGCACCCCCTCCCCTGGCCCAACCGCCGCCACTTTGGGGCTCATCGCGCGGCCGACCGAGCCCTTCTCGTAGCCCAGAATCAGGTCGGTGTCCGCGCGGGCATCCTCGTCCAGATCCCCCAGGAACCGCTCCGCGATCTCCGCGGGCAGGTTGTCCAGCATGCGCACGCGGTCCTCGGCACCCAGCGCGCTGAACAGCCCGGCGACGTCCTCGCGCCCGAGCGCCTCCACAATTTCCGCCTGGTGGGCGGGATCCAGCGCATCAAACGCCGCGGCCGCGCGCTCCGGCGGCAGCAGGCGGATAAGCACAGCACCGCGTTTCGACGGCTGCCGCTCCACCACGTGCACCACATCGTGCAACGGGATTTCCGCCAGCTCCTCGTGGAGCCCATCCAAGTCGTCGGAGTCCAACCGGTGCCGGTTCAGTTGCTTTTCCAGGTGCGCGATCGCCGCCGCGTTGGCCGTAGTCACACGGCGAGGGTACCCACCCGGAAAATATTTGTCTCAGGCGCGTTGATTCTTGCCGGATGTATGCAAAAATCTACGCGTGATCTGCGATACGTGTCATACATCGCTGACAATCCGCTGAACCCTTAAAGGAGCCACCATGGCAAAGTCCGTTCGTTCCCGCCGCACCGTCATCGCGGCGGGCGCTCTGTCCCTAGCCCTCGTGGCACCGTTTGTCTCCCCTGTCCAGGCCCAGGAGACAACCACGCCGACGAGTGATGCTGAACCGGCGCCGGCGGAGCAGCCGTCGACAAGCGAAGGCACCTCTGCCGCCACCTTCGAGCCGCGCTTCGACACCGCAAACTTCTGGAACACCGATGAAGCTGTAGTCGAAGGGCTGCAGCTTCAGCCCGGCGACACCGTCGCACCGCGCACGAACACCATCTTCAACTGGGGCTTCAACAACAACGACGGCACGCTGACCCTGATCCGCCCGAAGTCCACCGCCGCCTTTGGCGCAGGTAAGAAGGACATCCCGGTGCGCGTGACCACCGCCGCCGGCGAGACCTTTGACACGACGCTGCGCGTCAACATCATCAACGAGCGCCCCGGCGCCGAATGGGAAAACCAGCTGACCTCCCGCTACCCGATGGACTTTGGAAAGTCCACGTCAGCGCAATCCGTCGAGGGAATCACCCTGCCGGAGGGCGTCAGCGTGTCTAAGAGCGGAGCCGCTCTGCCGACTGGCTGGTCCGTCTCCAACGACGGCACCACCATCCGCGTCACCCCACCAACCACGTTCAAGGAGGGCGACTTCGACCTTCCAGTTGAGGTGAACGACGGAACTGACAAGTTCGAGGCCACCCTGAGGATTGCAGCCAAGAACCCGTCAAAGACACCCGCAGAAACGGCAGGCACCGTCGCTAGCATCCTCGGGCCAATCCTGGGCAGCCTGATCGGTGCCGGTACCGGTGGCTCCCTGCTCGGCGGCCTGGGCGACATCATCGGTGGCCTCACTGGCGGCGGAAACGGCGGTAGCGAGGGCGGAACCGGCGGTAACGGGGGTGGAACCACCGGCGGTGAGGGCGGAACCAGCGGCGGCGAGGGCGGAACCAGCGGCGGCGGTGCCGGACGCTTGATCAACGTTGTGATCACCAACAACGCGAACCCGTCCAACATCGGCAACAACAACGGCAGCCCGAACGTGGTCATCACCGACAACGTCAACCCGCGGGACAACCTGTCCAACAACGGCAACCCGTCCGTGGTGATCACAAACAACGCCAACCCGACGGTTGAGATCAAGGACAACCTGTCCAACAACGCCAACCCGACGGTGGTCATCACCGGCAATGCCAACCCGGTGATCACTGGCAATGCCAACCCGTCCGTAGTCATCACGGGCAACGTGAACGACAACCTGCGCGAGAACGGTTCCAACAACTCCGTTGTGGTGACTGACAACGCGAACCCTGTTGTCACGGGTAACGCCAATCCGGTCATCACGGGCAACGCGAACCCGGTCATTACCGGCAACGCGAACCCTGTCGTCACCGGTAACGCGAACGACAACGGGTCTAACAACTCCGCCGTGGTGACCGGCAATGCGAACCCGGTCATCACTGGCAACGCGAACGACAACGGGTCCAACAACAGCGCCGTCGTCACCGGCAATGCGAACCCGGTCATCACTGGCAACGCGAACGACAACGGGTCCAACAACAGCGCCGTCGTCACCGACAACGCCAACCCGACTGTGGTCATCACTGGCAACGCGAACGACAACGGCTCCAACAACAGCGCCGTCGTCACCAACAACGCCAACCCGACCGTGGTCATCACTGACAATGCGAACCCGTCGAACATCGGCAACAACAACGGGTCGAACAACAGCGCCGTGGTGACCAACAACGCCAACCCGACGGTGGTTGTCACCGGCAACGCCAACGACAACGGCTCGAACAACAGCGCCGTCGTCACCAACAACGCCAACCCGACTGTGGTCGTCACCGGCAACGCCAACGACAACGGCTCCAACAACAGCGCCGTCGTCACCAACAACGCCAACCCGACTGTGGTCATCACTGACAATGCGAACCCGTCGAACATCGGCAACAACAACGGGTCGAACAACAGCGTGGTCGCAACCGGCAACGCAAATCCGGAGGTGCTCGTCACTGGCAACGCCAACGGCGGCTTGGTGGGCTTCGGCTCCTCTCGCAAGGGCCAGGACGAAAACGGCGATCACCTCATCGACGCGAACGTCGGCGTTGACGGCGGTTCCTCCGACCCGCGCTGCATCGCTTCCCTGGTGGGCCTTGGTCTCCCGCTGATCGCGATGATCCCGCTTGCGCTGGCAGGCCAGGTTAACGTCCCGGTCCTCAACGACACTGCCAAGCGGGCTGAGCGCGCATTCAACGACGCTGCCCGTCAGTTCAACGTCGAGCCCGCACAGCTCACCGCCGCTGGTGGCGCGGCCGTAGGCGTCGTCGCTGCCCTGCTTGTCACCGCAGCCGTCCGCACCTGCATCCCGCGCGTCAACGGCGTCGATGTCAGCGTCGGCGGCAGCAGCAACGGCAACGACAAGCCGGCCGAGACCGTCGCGGCCCCGGTGGTGGAAACCCGCCAGAGCTAGCACGGTCGCACCCCAACCCCGCCCTCGCCGGCGGGGCTTTCTGTTTACATTCCCCGACACATCGCGGCGGAATCTGTCAGAGCGCCCCCATCGTCCCAGGTCGACGCAAACGCCCGCCGTGATCTGTCAGGAACCGCCCCCCAAACCCCACCAACGCCGAAAACCCCCGCCAAGCAGGGTTTCCGCACGAAAAACACGCGTGCGCCCGGAGGGATTCGAACCCCCAACCTTCTGATCCGTAGTCAGATGCTCTATCCGTTGAGCTACGGGCGCGGTGGCGGAGATGACAGGATTTGAACCTGCGGCCCCCGTCAAGGGGGCAACTCCTTAGCAGGGAGCCCCATTCGGCCACTCTGGCACATCTCCAGACCTTGCTCCACATTACTCTGTCGGCCCCGCGCGTCCAAATACACCCCGGATCGCCCTGCGTGAAATCCGTATACTCGGCCGTATGAAAATCCACACTTGGCTCACCTCCGGCCTCGCCGCCCGCGACACTTCAAATGACCCGTCTGATTACTTAGTTTGGTTCCCTGCCAAGCTGGATTCGCTCACTGTTGGCCCGTTGGCCGGCGAGAGCGCGTCCGTGCCGTTCTATTTCACCCCGAAGACCTCCGCGCTGGCTAAGACCGCGGACGGCATTGTCCTTCTCGGCGTCCCCCTCGGCGATCTCGAGGGCTCGTGGCGCGCGGACAATCTGGGCAGCTCCACCGAGTCCGTCTCGGAGGTCGCCGGCCTGCTCGGCGAGAACTTCGCGTACCGCAACGACGGCGCCGCGGTTGTGCAGCTGCGCGGCGAGTTCCCTATCGAGAAGGTGCAGGTCGTCGCCGGCCAGAATCGCCCGGATACGAAACGAGCAAAGGATTTGCTTATCGACGTCCCTTCGGACTTCCCCGGCACCCGCCAATTCCACACCATGCCGGAGCTTTTCCCGGACGAGGCCTAGCGCCACTCCGTGTCAATGCGGGCGAGGAGTTGTTCCTCGTCCGCTTCTTTTTGGTGGATGGCCGTCAGGACTTCGTCGATACGCAGCTGCGGCACGACCGCCACACCGTCTCTGTCCGCGACGATGATGTCGCCGGGGTGCACGACCGCGGAGTCGCACGCGACGGGGAAGCCGACCTCCGCAGGCCCGAATTTGGACGGTCCCATCGCGGTCTTGCCGGTGGCGTAGATGTGCAGGCCGTATCCGTCGAGGTCGTCGAGGTCGCGCACCGGCCCGTCCACAATGGCGCCGAGCACGCCGACCTTCGCCATCATCTTGCCCAGCTGCCCGCCCAGGATGGCCGCGCCGTTGGCTCCGCGGGCGTTAATGACCAGGACGTCGCCCGCTTGAGCGTCGTCAAGCGCGCGCCACACGCCCAAGTTATCGCCGGGCTGCACGGAGATCGGGAACGCGCTGCCCACGAGCGTGCCCTCGCCCACCAGGCGGCGGATGCGCCCGGACATTGTGGTCAGGTGGTTCAGGGTGTCCCCCACCACCGCGGTTTCCGCGTTCTTGAAGCGCTCGAGCTCTTCTGCCTGACGACGTTGCCAAGGGCCATTCACCCGCACATTGGACAAGTCTGCATCGATGATCATGCGCGCCATCGTAGACGCGGAAAGGGCCAGCAGGCGGTGATTGCCTGCTGGCCCTCAAGCGGTTTCGCGCGGGGTTAGTTGCGCGTCTCCGTGGTGGTCACGGTCGGGGCGACCGTGGTCACCTTCTCCTGGCGGGAGGAACCGTCACCCTTGATGGAGGTCACGGCCTGGCCCTCTTCGCTGGAGCACCAGTCGTAGATCACGGCACCGGCCGCGATCAGGCCGATGATGCCCGCTGCGACAGTGCCGAAGCGCTGCACGTCCGGGTCAGCCGCCATCTGCTGCAACTGACGGTTCGCAGCATCGATCTGTCCACGCAGCTGCGCAAACGGATCCTCGCGGCGAGCACCCTGGCCGCCCTCGCCCCACTCCGGAGAGTTACGACGGATGGCTGCCTGGAACTCGGCGTTGATCTTGTTCACCTGCTCGTTGATCGCGCCCATGTACGGGCGGGCGAGCTCGCCGCCGAACGCGCCCAGCAGCGCCACCGGCACCAGGTACAGGAACGGGGAGCGCACAGCGTTAGCCACGCAGCGATCCAAGAACTCGCCGCCCTCACCCAGACCCGGGCTCCACGGCTTCGGAGTCGTCGACGGAGCAGGCTTCTCCACAGTCTGCGTCACCGTCACCGGCGGGGTCGACGGCGCAGGCTCACCCGGCTTCACACCAAGATCAAGATCCAGGTACTCCTTACCCGACTCGACAGTGACCTTGCGGATCACCTGCGACGGATCGGTCGGCTTCCAATCGCGCGGTCGGTACTCAACCTCGTAATCGCCCGGTGTGACGTCAACCTTCCAGTTGCCGTTCTCGTCGGTGACCGTGCGGGTGACCTCGTTGCCGTCCTTGTCGCGGACGATCACGGTCACGTCAGGCACACCGGTCTTCTCGCCCGGATCCTGCTTGCCGTCGCCGTTCTCGTCGACCCACACACGGTCACCAATGCGGCCCGGCTCCTCCGGCTCGCAATCACAATCCGGATCGATCTTCTTCAGGCCAAGGTCGTAGGTGTCGTTGTACTCGTTCGGCTTCACCGTCACCTTGGAGACGAGACCAGACTCGTCCGAACCCGGCACCTTACCGGTAACCTCCCAGCCCTCAGGCTTGATAAAGCGGATCTCGTACTCCGCGTTCGGGTTCAGACCTTCAATCTTCCAGTCACCGTTTTCATCGGTCACTGCGGAACGGGTCGGCTCACCCTCACGGGACACCAGGACCACTACGTTCTCGAGGCCCTTCTCGTTCTCGCCCTGCTCACCGTCGCCGTCCTCGTCGTTCCACACACGGTCACCAACAGTGCCCGTGCGCAGCACGCCGAGGTCGACGTCGTCCTTCTTCTCGCCCGGCTTGACAGTGGCGGTGCGCTCGAGCTGCTCCGGATCGCTTGGGACGCGGTCCGTCTCGTACTTGACGGTGTACTCACCCGGCTGGACAACGACGTGCCAGTTGCCGTCCTTGTCCGTGACGGTGCGCTGCTCCTCGCCGTCCTCACCCGTAACGATGACGGTGACGTTTGGAACGCCCTCGTTCTCGTTCGGGTCCTGCTTGCCGTCCGAATTGTCGTCGATGTAGACCTTGTCGCCGATGATGGCGGTGTTCTCATCGGTGACCACGACCTTGTTGGTTGTCGTCTGAACGACGGTGGTGGGGACCTCCTTGGTCACCTCAACTTCAGTGGTCCTGATCAGCGTCGTTGGCACCGTCGTCGGAACCTGCGTGGTCACAGTCGTCGGGGTGCAGGTCTTGCAGTTTCCTGCGGTGGTGACCGTGGTCGGGACCTGCGTGGTCACGGTGGTCGGAACCTGCTTCTCCGTGGTGACCTTGGTGGTCACGGTGGTCGGAACCTGCGTGGTCACGGTGGTCGTCGGGGTGGTGGTCGGCGCAGCGGTTGTGGTCGACACCGTCGTTGTCGGAGCCGGCTTGTACAGGCCGAGGTCGTAGGAGGTGTTGTTCTCACCCGACTCGAGCGCGGCGATGGTGTCGGAAAGGCCGTTGGAGTCCTTTTCGCCGTCTTTGCCCTGCTTCGACGGGGACACGGAGTAACCGGCCGGCGCGTCGAACTCAACGCGGTAATTCACACCAGGCGTGAGGCCATCGATCTTCCACTCGCCATTGTCGTTGGTCTTGGTCTCGCGCACAGCTTCGCCCTGGCGGGAGACTCGGACAACGACGCCCGCAACGCCGGTCGTTTCGTCCGCGTCCTGGATGCCGTTGGCCTTGTTGGCGTCCTTACCTTCATCGAGCCACACGCGGTCGCCGACGGAAGCGGAAACCACGCCGAGGTCGTAGGTGTCGTTGTACTCGCCCGGTTCCAGGGTGACGGTGCTTTCAAGGCCGTTGGAGTCCTTCTCCGGGTTGTTCTTGACCGTCTTGGTCACGGTCGTGCCGTCGGGAAGCTTGAAGGTCACGGTGTATTCGAGACCCGGGGTGAGACCGTCGATGCGCCAGTTGCCGTTGTCATCGGTCGTAGTCGTACGCGGCTCCTCGGAGTTGCCTTCAGGGGGCGTGACAGTGACCGTGACGCCAGAAACACCGTTCTTTTCGTCATCGTCCTGGATGCCGTTGGCATTCTCGTCGACCCACACGCGGTCGCCGACGGAGGCGGTCGCAGGATCCAGCTTTTTGACAAGACCGAGGTCGTAGGTTTTGTTGTACTCGCCCGGCTTGAGGGTGACGGTGCTTGTGGCCTCGTTCGAGTCGGTGCCGCGATCGTCACCCTGGTTAGTCTTCGTGACCTCGTAACCGGCTGGCGGAGTGAAGGTGACGGTGTACTTAACACCTGGGGTGAGACCGTCGATGCGCCAATTGCCGTTGGGGTCGGTGACCGTGGAGCGGTCATCCTCTCCTTCTGCGGAAACCGTCACCTTCACACCCGGGACGTTGGGTTCGCCATCGTCCTGGATGCCGTTGCCCCGGTTGGAGCCCTCGCCCTCATCAAGCCAAACACGGTCGCCCACAGACGCTGTCTTGACCAAGCCGAGGTCAAGCGTCAGATCGCCCTCCGCGGGAACCTCGCCAGTCTTGAACGTCAGGCCGTTGGAATCGACCGCGCGATCCTCACCCTGCGCTGTCTTTGTCGGTGCATAACCGGTCGGCGGAGTGAAAGTGACGGTGTAGTCGGTGCCGGGCACGAGGTCGTCGACAAGCCACTTGCCCTCGTTGTTCGTCGAGGTGTAGAAGGTTTCACCGTTCGGGCCCTCGACCTTGACTACGACGCCTGTGATAGGTGGTTCGTTTCCTTGCTGGATGCCGTCGTTGTTCAAGTCCTCCCAGACGTAATCACCGATAAAGGCGGTCTGGTACACGCCGAGGTCGTAGGTCTGGTTGAACTCACCGGGGTTCAGGGTGACCGTGGACTTGAGACCGTTGGAGTCCTTGCCTTGGTCATCGCCAACGCGCGCTTGCGTAGCCTTGTACCCGTCAGGCAGGGTGAACTCTACGGTGTACTCCACACCCGGAGTCAGACCCTCGACCTTCCACTTACCGTTGGTGTCGGTGGTAACGGTGCGGGTCTGCTCGGTCGAGCCCTGCGGCGGGGTGACGGTGACGGTGACACCCGTGAGACCATTCTCACCCTGATTTTGCAATCCATTGCGATTCGCATCGACCCAGACCCGGTCACCGACAGAGGCCTTGCCGGGTTCCTTGATACCGAGGTCATAGGTCAAGTCACCCGCCGCGGGAATGTTCCCCGTAGTGAACTCGAGACCGTTGGAGTCATTCGCAGGCGTGCTGTTTTCCGCCCCCGTAGTGGTGGCAACGTAATCCTTGTAGTCACCATCGGTAGGCAGGATGAAGCGGACGTTGTACTGAGCATCCGCGGTGAGCCCCTCGACCAACCACTTACCATCCGAGTCCGTGGTTACGGCTCGATCAGGTTCGCCGTCGCGTGACACAATCACACGAACTCCTGGCACGCCAGTGGTTTCCCCATCATCCTGAATGCCGTTGCCGTTCGTATCCACCCAGACGCGGTCGCCGATGAAAGGCGAGCCGAAGGTGATTTCATCCTCGTCTCTGGCCGACTGCCCTGGCCGTCCGTCAACAATGTGGGATGCAACGTCACCCGGCACATCAGGAATTCGAGTCCCATCGGGCCCGTCAATCAGCTTGCCGAAACGTGCGTCAGGGTCGTATACAAGTTGGTGGATTTCGATGGTTGTACCGGAGGGGAGCCACAATTCGTCGTCGGTGATTTCACCGTCGGGCTTCGGTTGCCCCTCGAACCAGTTCCACCCAGAGATAAATTTGGGGGGATTACTTGGATCCTTTGGCGTGTGCGGTTCGAGCATCTGAAACGGTGGCTGTGCTGGCCTCATGCGCTTCATGACCTCATCCGAGATGAATTTCCCGTCTGGGTCGGTCACACGGACCGCGAGCCCATCACCTACCCAAAAGCCCAAACCCTGAATTCTCTGCGTGTCGTCTCCGCCAGTTTCCGGATTTCTGGGTGTACCACCAACGAACTTCAAATCAGCGCCACCAGGTTTGCTTTGGAGACCAAGGAAAAACTGGAAAAGTTGGCTCCCGTACCCTCCTCCCTGAAGTTGGTAGGTATTCCAAAGTTCGGCGTAGTGCGGATCGCGTCGACGATACCCAGGACTACTCGGATCCTTGGATGAGTTATAGAAGATCAGCCCCTCGTCGGTAGGCTCCCATTGCAAATTCTCGCGCAGACCAACCCACCCGATGGGAGGTCTAATTTCCGACTCAGCAACTGCTTTCGCGTGGAACGGTCGTTGCGCACCCTCCTTCACCCTTGCCGGAATCCGAGCTTCGACCAGGTAGTCGCCTCCTGCGACTTCCTTGTAAGACTCGTTTGTCTTCGGATCGACTTTTTCGTCCCCGAATTCGAATCTCCACTCACCGTTGTCAAGCTTCTGGGCGGTGTAAGGACGTGAATTGCCGCTTGCCCACACGAATTCAGGTTGAGCGCTCTCATCAATCTCTGTCTTAGCGTCGTCTGGGTGCAACCAGAGAACGAAATTGCGAAGATTCGATTCCCCTGGAGTATCGGGGCGCGGGGTTGGACGGGGTGGACGGGATTCAGCTTTAACTATGTACTTGAAATCGCCGGTTGGGTTAGCGTTGTCGACCGTGAGCTGAACATCCATTTTCAGCACTTTGCCGTCAGCTTCACGGGCATCGATATCGATGATCGGGCCACTCTCAAGAGCCCGTGCGGTCGGAGCCACTTGCGGCACCGCCACGGTACCGCACGCCAGCGCCACCGCACTCACCAGGGCTGTGACGTTTCGGCGGACCCGGTTCTGCCGGGATTTCATGTTTTCGCTCATGAAGAACCTCCAGATAAGTGCAGAGCGATGGACAGAAAGGTCCCGTGGCCAAACCGCAACCGCGGGGATGTACGCCGAGGGTAGTCCGATTTCACAGGTAACCGGGCCGCGATCCGGATCGGCGGCTCAGCGGCTAAGCAGGGCTTTCACAGGTGGATCGCAACACCCAAGGTCACGACCGTAAAAACCGAACAACTGACAAAAAGGTCATATCAGCTGCGCAAATCCTAGTTCACCCCCGCTGGATACCCCCGCGGGTTGGGTGCCGTCGATTAGCGGTTGCTCGAGCCGAGGGACGTTTTGGCCTGGCCGTAGTCGTTGGCGCACCAGTCGTAGGTGATGGCGATGGCGGCGGCGAGGTACAGCACGCCGAAGGCGGCGCCGCCGATGCGCTGGACGTCGGGGTCGCTGAGCGTGCGCTCGAGATCCGCAAGCTGGGCGCGCAAGGCGTCGTTGCCGCCGGTCTCCGCCAGCTGCCGATTGATCTCGGGCAGAAGGATGGGCAACCCGAAGATCGCCCCAACGACCACGGGGAACAGGTACAACAGCGGCGACTCCACGGCGTTCGCGGCGCAGCGGTTAATTACATCACCAACGCTGCGGGAGGGCTCCGCCGGCTTCGCCGTCGCAGTATGCGTGACGACGGTCGGTGCCACCCGCGTCACCGTCACCTTTTCCGTCACTCGTTCGGTGACGACCTGGTAGCGGGGCTCCTCCGCGAGCGCGACGCCGCGGTTCAGGTCGACGGGTTGGTCGGGGTTGATGTGGACGATGATCTGCACGCGGCCGTCCTTGTCCACCGTGAAGTCGTCGGGCAGGTCGGCCGGATCGACGCCGGGAACGACGTACTCGATGGTGTAGTCCTGGTTCGGTGTCAGCCCCTTGACCTCCCAGAACCCGTCCGCGTCGGTGGAGGTGGCGCGCACTTGCTCATCAACCCCCGCCGGCGGCATTACGCGCACGACGATGTCCTTGAACCCGCGCTCGCCCTGGTCCTTCACCCCGTTGTTGTTGGCGTCCTTCCAGATGTAGCCGCCGACGGTGCCCGGGTGCTGCACGGGGGTCGGGGTGACGGTTTCTGTCGCCGTTTCGGTCACGGTTGTTGTCGCGGTTTCGGTCAGGGTTGTTGTCGCGGTGGGCGTCGGCGCGGGGGTCGGCGCCGTGACCTGCACGTCCTCCCCAGCGCGATCGGCGGGCAGGTACAACCCGGCGACCACGGCCTGGCGCTCGGCGGTGGCGGCCCACGGGCGGTCGTCCAGAGTCACGTTCACCTTCGACGCGCCACGCGGGACGACGACCGGCTACCCACCCCCAGACGTATCCACGTAATTGACTACCTTGCCCTTCACCCCGGCCTCCTCAGACCGGTACGAGCGCTCAATCTTCTCTTCCTGCACACGGAACGGGTTCGCAACTGCGCGCCACCGTTGCTGGTTGTCGGTGGACAGGTCTTGGACAACCTCCCAGTCCCCGCCGTTGGTCTGCAGGCGCAGCGCCTCGGACACGCCCGGCGCGCCCAGCCGCGACTGCTCGCCTTCCACGTCCACCCTGGTTGTTTCGCCGTCGGTGGCGAAGATGTTTGCGGGGGTCGCTTCGCCGTTGAGGGTGAGCGCGACTTCGAGGTCGAAGTTGATCGGGACGTTCCCCCAGCCGTCGGTACGCAAAAGCGCGGACTAGGGGAGGTACTGGGTCAGCGCGGGCGCGCCGCGGAAGAACGGGTTGGTTGAGGGGGCCGCGAGGAGGCGGGTTTTGGTGAGGATTTCGTTGCCGTCGACATCCATGCTCGCGTAGTCACTGAGCCTGGCGAGTGCCGCGGCCTCGCGGATGCTCACCGTCGCCTCCATGCCATTGGGAAGGCCGTCTGCCTGCGTGAACGTGTAGGTGCGGGCGCCGTTGAGGATGCGCCCGCCCTGTGTCTGCGCGCCGTTAGCAAGCTTGGCGAAGTCGAAGAAGAACAACTCCGCCTCCTGCGCCTCCTGCGTGGCTCCCGTGGCCCGCGTGGCGAGGGTTCCGCCCGCGATAAGCATGACGACGGTCGTGAACGCCAACAGGCGACGGCTCGCGGAGGAAGTCATGGTTGCAGTGTAGGGGTTTGGGGATTGGGGTGGTGGCTTCTCGGTGGTGGGGTGGACTATGTATGGAAAAGACACTTACGACAGATTTGTCGTAGAAGTTCCGTCGCATGATATGACCCCGCCTGCGCGTGGGGGCCGGAGGTCGTCGATAAGCAATGTGCCCTGAAATGAAAAGAGCGGAGACGGCGGGATTTGAACCCGCGGAGGGATAAACCTCGCCGGTTTTCAAGACCGGTGCAATCGGCCGCTCTGCCACGTCTCCTTACCGCTAAAAAGCGACATGGCCACTTTACAAGGACGAACGCCACTACCCTAAACAGGCATGAAAGCAATCACGGTGACGGATGGCGCGATGGAGTTGGTGGAGGTCGAGAGGCCGGAGCTTCGGGAAGGCGAGGTGCTGGTCAAGGTCAAGGCCGCTGGCGTGAACCGCGGCGACATCATGCAGGCCGCGGGGAAGTACCCGCCGCCGAAGGGCGAGTCCGAGATTATGGGGTTGGAATGCGCGGGAATCATTACAGACCCGGGCACGACTGACCGCAAGGAAGGCGAGGAGGTCGGCTGCCTGCTCGCCGGCGGCGGCTACGCCGAGTACGTCGCTGTCCCGGAGGGGCAGCTCACACCGATTCCAAAGGGCCTGACGGTTGAGGAGACCGCCGGCGTGGTCGAGGTGGCGTGCACGGTGTGGTCCAACCTGGGCATGATCGCCGGGGTATCTGCGGGCGATAAGGTGCTCATCCACGGCGGCGCGGGCGGCATCGGCTCGTTTGCCATCCAGATGTGCAAGGCGCTCGGCTGCGAGGTCGCGGTGACTGCCGGAAGCCAAGAGAAGCTCGAGTACTGCCGCGAGCTCGGTGCGGACATCCTGATCAACTACAAGGAGCAGGACTTCGCCGAGGAGCTGCCCGGCTGGGCCGACGCCATCCTCGACGTGGTCGGCGGGCCGTACCTGGAGCAGAACATCAAGACGCTGAACACGGACGGGCACCTCATCGTCATCGCGGTGCAGGGCGGGCCGAAGGGCACGCTGTCGCTGGGGCGGATGATGCCGCGCCGCCTCTCCGTCACCGCCACCACCCTTCGCGCACGGCCACGCCCGATGAAGGCGGAGATTGTCGCCTCCACCGTGGAAAACGTGTGGCCGCTGATCGAGTCCGGCAAGATCGCCCCGAACATCTCCGCACGCTTCCCGCTCGAAGACGCCAAGCTGGCCCACGAGCACCTGGATTCCGGCGACAACACCGGCAAGGTCCTCCTTCAGGTGAATCCGTAGCCGAGCGGAGCGAGGCTAAGCCAGAGACGCCACCGTCCGCACCAGCTGCTCAATGTCGTTCTGGGTGTTGAACGGCGACATGGCAATCGTCACGGCGCCGCCCATGTCGGCGACGCCCATGTCGTCGAGAAGCGGGGTGGCGCACGTTTGCGTGGCCACGATGCCGTTGGCAAGCAGCCGCTGCAGCACAGTTTCGCTGGGCACGCCTGTCACGCCGAACGCCAGGCGCGGGATGCGCTCCACGCGCGCGTCCGCGGCCGCCTCGCCGCTCACACCAACGATGTGCACGGCGGGCAGGGTACCCAAGAACGTGTGCAGGTCGTCCCGCAGGCCATTGAGGTAGGCGGTGGTCGCGTCCAGGGAGTGCTTCAGGCGGTTGCGGCGGGTCGCACGGCCAGAGAACCCCTCCACCAGGGAGGCGTAATGGTCCACCACCGCCGGCACCGCGCCCGCCAAGCCCTGAGAAACCTCCAGGTCCAGCGCTTCCATGTCCAGGCGCTTGAACATGGCGGTGTCGCGGAAGATCAGCGCGGCAATGTCCGGCCCACCCAGCTGGGCAATGTCCACCGCGGCCACGTCCGCGCCCCAAGCCTCGAGGTCAACGGGCCGGTAAGGGGCGTACGCGGTGGCGTCCACAAGCACCCACGCCCTCGACTTTTCGCGCACCGCCTCCACAATGTCGGCGACGCGCACCACGTTGCCCAGCTCCGCGTGCGCCGCCGGCACGGACACCAGGCGGGTGGAGCCGTCCGCGATCTCGCTGTACTGCCACGCCGGCAGATCGCCGGTGGCCAGGTCCGCCTGCGCCCACGCCTCATCCAGCCCGGCGCGCCGCAACCGCTTGGTCAAATGCGGCCGGTCCAGCGGGTTGAGCACCATAGAAGAATTGCGGCGCAGCATCGGCTTCATCGCGTTGACCAGCGCCGAGTACAGCGCAGGCACGCTCGGGCCCAGCACCACCTGGTCCGCCGCCACACCGGTCAGGTCTGCGATGGCCACCCGCGCCATCTCCGGGTACTGCACGCCCTCCGGCTGGCCCAGCGCCTCCTTCGAGTGCGATCCCAGCACCGGCTCCGGCGGCGGCACCAGCGCCGCGTTGCGGAAGCTTCGCGAGACCGCCGTCGCCACCTTCTCCGGCACCTGCGGCTGTGTGTGGGCGTTCAGGTACGTCCAGCCGCTACCGAGCGATGTGTAGAGTCCACGCACTCCCCACACGTCATACGCCACGGCCGACCTCCCTTCAGGCAAGAATGCCCCAATTATGCACGCCCGTCCGACACGGCGCACACCGCCAGCTCGGGTGCGCAAATACAGTGCACTAGGGTGATCTGCGTGCACAACGAAGATCAGCTGCGCCAAGACGTCGCCCGCATGACCAGCCCTCCGGGCGAAGACACGCCGCCGTCGAAGTCCAAGACTTTCCGGCGCGCGTTCGACGACCTCATCCGCGGTTGGGGCCAGCACGAACTCTGGCTGCAACTGGGATGGCAAGACATCAAGCAGCGGTATAAGAGGTCCACCCTCGGCCCGCTCTGGATCACCATCGCCACCGGCGTGATGTCACTGGCGCTGGGCCTTTTGTACTCCATGCTGTTCCAGATCGACGTCGCGGAGTTCCTCCCCCACGTCACCGTCGGCTTCATCGTCTGGGGCTTCCTCTCCGGCTGCATCAAAGACGGCGCGAACGTCTTCATCGAAAACGAGGGCCTGATCAAACAGCTCCCGTCCGCCCTGTCGGTGCACGTCTACCGCCTGGTGTGGCGCCAACTTTTGTTTTTGGCGCACAACATGGTGATCTGGCTGCTGCTGGTGCTGATCTTCCGTATCCCGCTGACCCTGCACACGCTGCTGTTCATCCCCGGTCTGGCGCTGCTTGTGGTCAACGGCGTGTGGGTGGCCATGTTCTTCGGCATGGTGGCCACCCGCTTCCGCGACGTCGCCCCGCTGCTCGAGGCCCTGGTGCAGCTGCTGTTCTACGTCACGCCGATCGTCTGGACCACCCGCACCCTCAAGGACCAAGGCGGCGAGGTCGCCCAGCGCGCCATGCTCGCCGAGGTCAACCCCCTCTACCACTACCTCGAGATCGTGCGCGCCCCGCTTATCGACGAACCGCTGGCCGCCTACCACTGGGGCATCGTCCTCGCCTGCACCGTTGTCGGCGTCCTGATCACCCTGCTGGCCATGAAGCGCTGGCGCTTCCGCGTGCCGTACTGGGTTTAGGAGGTTAGGAGTTTCACATGGTTTCCATTGACACCTACAACGCCTGCGTCGACTTCCCCATCTTCGACGCCAAGTCCCGCTCCCTGAAGAAGGCCATGATGTCCTCCGCGGGCGGCAAGATCGGCCAGAACGCCTCCAACACCGTGGTCGTGGAGGCGCTGCGCGACATCAACCTTCATTTGAGGGAAGGCGACCGCGTCGGCCTGGTCGGCCACAACGGCGCCGGCAAGTCCACCCTGCTGCGCCTGCTGTCCGGTATCTACGAGCCCACCCGCGGCGTCGCCGACGTGCGCGGCCGCGTCGCCCCCGTCTTCGACCTGGGCGTGGGCATGGACCCGGAGATCTCCGGCTACGAAAACATCATCATCCGCGGGTTGTTCCTGGGCCAGACGCGCAAGCAGATGAAGGCGAAGATGGACGAAATCGCCGAGTTTTCCGAGCTCGGCGACTACCTCAACATGCCCCTTCGCACCTACTCCACCGGCATGCGAGTCCGCCTGGCGCTGGGCGTGGTCACTTCCATCGAGCCGGAGATCTTGCTGTTGGACGAGGGCATCGGCGCCGTCGACGCCGCCTTCATGGCCAAAGCCCGCGTCCGGCTCGCCGAAATGGTGAAAAAGTCCGGCATCTTGGTCTTCGCCTCCCACTCCAACGACTTTTTGGCCCAGCTGTGCAACACCGCCCTGTGGGTGGACAAGGGCGAGATCCGCGAAGCCGGCCTGGTCGCCGACGTCGTGGGCGCGTACGAGGGCCCCGAGACCGGCGAGTACGTCGCGGAGCTGGTCGAGCGCTTCCACGGTGACGGTGACGTCGAGAAGCCCTAGCCCCCTGCCTGCGGAAAAGTTCACTCGCCGATGAATCGGATCACATCCGCGTGCAAGATAGTTCATTTTCCCCAGGTCAGGAAAAACGGCATGCAGAGAAGTTCACTCAAGCGGGCTGGCGGCCTGAACTTTTCTGCATGATGTCTTCGATTAGCTTGAGACACTCAAACATGGTCTCTGAGGCGCACCGCGCAGGCGTCCACCCGGCAGCTGTCATCTTGATGGTGATGGAGGAATCTTTCTTGCGCTGCTTCCACTCCAAGTGGTGGGCACCGTCGTACATGATGGCGATCCTCAGCTCCGGGATGGCTAGATCGAAGACGGTGACAATCTCCCCGTCCACGATCAAGGGCACTTGCTCCTCCACGGTGTAGCCGTAGCGGTCCGCCAACGCCGTGACCAAAAGCCGCATCTCGGTCTCTTTTGGTGAATCAGCGCGACTACTGCTGTGCGCGAGCAACTTTTTCAGCCACCGAGCGTCTACCTTGCCGCGCGCAGCAGCCTGGATGTCCGGCGGCGTGAGCCCCAAAAACCGCCGAGCGCAGTCAATCAGTTGCAGCGCCATGATGTCTCGGGGTGACCAGCCGGCGATTTGCACAACACGCCAGCTGTGGTCCCCCTTTTTCACTTGCTGCAAAGCCTGCACAACAGCGTCGGCGGGCGCGGCCGCCCGAAATGACACACCGCGGTGGACCACCGTCCAGGTCTCAAAGGGCGCGCGGGAGGGCCGCCGTACCGTCGGTGTGCGCGCCCCACCCACCTGGTTTTTCGCCGTGGCGGAGAACAACAGCGTGTCCGCTCCCTCCACCAGAAACGGCATTCCGTACAGCGCCAGCGCCGAAAACCCGCCGACCACCGACCCCGGCCGCTCCACAGCGTGGGCCGCAGCACGCGCCGCCGCAGGGGCCCAGTACGGCACCCGGCGCGGATGACTGCGAGCGCACAGCTCCACCTGCCAGTCCTGGTGGCAGTGGTCGGCCGACAAGAACCACTGCTTCGTCACCTGCCTGTACTGCGTGCCTGCTACCCGGTCGGTCGCGGCAAGGAGGCGCGCTTCGAAGTTCACATTCATCCCGTCATACAAATTCGCCATGCCTACTTAGACGTGAAGAATGCGCGTTTGGATCCCTCGGGCACAATAAAAGGCATGACTGCGTTGAATCCGAACGGCACGACCGCCGCCGTGATTGTCACCCACCGCCGCGTTGACCTGCTGAAACATTCGCTGGAGCAGGTGGTCAACCAGACGCATCCGGTGGATTGGGTGATTGTGGTGGACAACGGGGCGCAAGAAGAGGTGCAGGAGCTTCTCGACGACCTCGCGGCCGACCGCGCCGTCTACCTCCCATCCAAAACGAACCTGGGTGGCGCGGGCGGGTTCGCCTACGGATTCCTGCACGCCCTGGCCCTGGGCGCGGACGCGATCTGGTGCGCGGACGACGACGGCCGGCCGAAGGACGAGCACGTGCTCAAAGAGCTGTACCGGGTCGCAGTAAAGCACCAGCTGGCGGAGGTTTCCCCGGTGGTGGCCAACATCGACGACCCGGAAAAGCTGGCCTTCCCGCTACGTCAAGGCACCACCTGGCACCGCCGCGTAGATGAGCTCGAAGGCGACTTCCTGCCCCAGTACGCGAGCCTGTTCAACGGCGCGCTGATCTCGGCAGAGGCCATGGAGCGCATCGGCGTGCCGGATTACCGCCTGTTCATCCGGGGCGACGAGGTGGAGTACCACCGTCGCCTGGCACAGAGCGGCCTGAAATACGGCACGGCGCTGACCACGTTCTACCTGCACCCGGACGGCTCGGGCGAGTTCCACCCGATCATGGGCGGGCGCGCCCATGCCCAATTCCCCGACAACCCCACCAAGCGGTATTTCACGTACCGCAACCGCGGCTACATCATTAACCAGCGCGGCATGAAGAAGATGCAGCTGCAGGAGGTGGTCCGCTTCGGTTGGTTCTTCCTGCTGGAGAAGAAGGACCCGAAGGGCTTCTACCAGTGGCTGAAGCTACTGCGCCGCGGGGCTAAAGAGGACTTTAGGCGGCCATAGTTTTCTTGGCTTCGCGGAAGATCAGGTGCCGCTGCAGCTCAAAGTTGACCACGGTGGCCACGCCCTGGGCGATGACAAACGATACGACGTTCTTCCACGGGTTGACCAGGCCCAGCGACGTCAGCGGCGAGTCCGTCACGCGCCACAGCACCATCTGCACCGCGAACGTCACGGCGTAGAGCACGAACACCGCGCCGGCCTTTTTAGCGTTGATCTTGGCGTCGAAGGAGAACTTGGAGTTGAGCACGTACGCGGCGAGCGTGCCGAACACCCAGCCCACGGCCTTGGCAAAGTCGCGCTGCCACCCCAACGGCACGTCCAGGGTGTAGGTGATGCCGAAGTCGAGGACGGCGCAGCCCACGCCGACCAAGAGGAAGGGCACGAGCTGCTGTTTCAGGGTAGAACTTGAAGCCACGGGCGAATACCCTACCCGCGCATGAGCTGGCGGTAGATATCCAGCATCTCCGCTGGGGTCCTTTCCCCGCCGATTGCATCCAGCTCAGCGAGCGATTCCGCGCACAGCGCCCGGATCTCCCCAATCCCCAACTCCTCATGCCCCAGCGAGGCGAAGATGCTCTCGGCGATGTGCGCCGTCTCGCCGCCGGCGCAGCAGGTCAACGCAAACACTAGGGACCAGAAGGCATCCCTTTCCACGCGCCCGGCCTCCACCGGAAGCGCCGCAATCCGCTGCCCCGTCCTCACATCCAGCGCGTGCAGCAGCGGCACGAAGTCGTGCCCGCGGGCACGCGCCATGAACTCGCGCACCTCCGCGCGCAGCCCCGGCACCTCGACTTCGCCCATCAGCCGGGCGTTGACTGTCCGAATGTCGAAGGGCGCCGCGCCGAACGACCCGGAGCCCGCCACGCACACGGACGGCGGCGTGGACTCGTCGCGCGGGTACACGTTGGCCAACTGCATCTCGAAGGACCACAAGCCGTGGGAAAAGTGGGTGGAATCGCCGGGGGACTTTAGGACGTCGCAAAGCAAACGCCCCTGTGGCGCATCCGCACCCACATCCTCGACGCCGAAGACCTCCCCCACGATCTCGCAGCAGTCCGCGATGGTCGCGTCCTCGTCGATGCCCACCCACCGGTACACAACCTCATCGGAGACCAGGCCGACGCGCACAAGCAGCGTCGCACCAGCCCGGCGCTCGGTGAGGCGGATCACCGGCGCGAGGTGGTCTGAGCGGTAGAGGGTGCTGGACATGGCGCCCAATATAGGCTTTCTTTCCATGAGGAAGCATTACAAAGGCGACGACCCGCACGCGATCCACGAGGCAGCACAGCGTATCGACGCTCCGTTGTCCGACTTCATGGTCCGCCTCATGGCAGAAGAACTGCCCTTCGTGGACTCCAAGGGGCGCACCCGCATCTACGAGATCCTCCGCGAGCACAAGGCCGCCGGCAAACCTGTGATTTCCAGCCAAGAAGAGCTCCCCGCGGAGATTCGTAGCATCATGGATCTGTGATTCCGGCGTAGGGTGATGGGCATGGAACTGACAACCCAATCCCTCTACGGCTGGGGCCGCACCGCCCCCTCTACTGCACAGGTGTTGTCCACCGCCGACGTTGACACGATCGCCCAGGCGGTCAAGCAGGTGGCCGACGAAAACTCCGAGCTCCCAAAACATAAGCGCCGCGGCGTCATCGCCCGCGGCATGGGCCGCTCCTACGGCGACCCCGCCCAAAACGGCGGCGGCCTCGTCGTGGACATGACGCCGCTGAACCGCATCCACTCCATCGACCCGGACACCGGCATCGTCGACGTGGACGGCGGCGTGACCCTGGACCAGCTGATGAAGGCCGCGCTGCCCTACGGCCTGTGGGTTCCGGTGCTGCCCGGCACCCGCCAGGTCACCATCGGCGGCGCCATCGGCCCGGACATCCACGGCAAGAACCACCACTCCGCAGGCTCCTTCGGCGACCACGTGCTCTCCATGGAGCTGTTGGTCGCGGACGGCCGAGTGCTGCACCTCGAGCCGACGGGCGAAACTGCCGAGCTGTTCTGGGCCACCGTCGGCGGCATGGGCCTGACCGGCATCATCCTGCGCGCCCGCATCCAGATGACGTTCACGGAGACCGCCTACTTCATCGCGGACACCGACCGCACCGACACCCTGGATGAGACAATCGCGCTGCATTCCGACGGCTCCGAGGTGAACTACACCTACTCCTCGGCCTGGTTCGACGCCATCTCCGCGCCGCCGAAGACCGGCCGCTCCACCATCTCCCGCGGCTCCCTGGCCACCCTGGACCAGCTCAAGGAGCTCGCCCCGAAGCTGGCGAAGGACCCGCTGAAGTTCAACGCCCCGCAGCTGATGACGGTGCCGGACATCTTCCCGTCCTGGACCATGAACAAGCTGTCGCTGATGGCCATCGGCGAGGCGTATTACCTGATGGGCAAACCTGCCCGTAACCAGGTGCTAAACCTCACGCAGTTCTACCAGCCGCTGGACCTGATCGGCGAGTGGAACCGCGGCTACGGCAAGGCCGGCTTCCTGCAGTACCAGTTCGTCGTGCCCACCGACGCCGTGGAGCCGTTCAAGGACATCATCTACGACATCCAGGCTTCCGGCCACTACACCGCGCTGAACGTGTTCAAGCTGTTCGGCGAGGGCAACCAGGCGCCGCTGTCCTACCCCATGAAGGGCTGGAACGTGTGCGTGGACTTCCCGATTCGCCCGGGCCTCAACGAATTCCTGGACCGCCTGGACGACCAGGTCATGCAGTTCGGCGGCCGCCTCTACCTGGCTAAGGAGTCCCGCACCTCCGCCGAGAAGTTCCACAAGATGTACCCGGAGCTGCCCGGCTGGCTGAAGACCCGCCGCGAAATCGACCCGACCGGCGTGTTCGCGTCCGACATGTCCCGCCGACTCGAGCTGAACTAAGGAGAACCGACCATGTTGAATGCAGTAGGCCAAGCCCAGCACATCCTGCTCCTCGGCGGCACCAGCGAGATCGGCCTGGCCATCGTCGCCGAGCTAGCCTCCCGCGGCGGCAACCCCACCGTCACCCTGTGTGCGCGCAAGGACTCCCCGCGTATCGACGGAGCTATCGCCGAAGTCCAGCGCGCCGGCGCGGGCCACGTGCGCCTCGTGGACTTCGACGCGCTCGATTTCGCCTCCCACCCGGCCGTGATCGACGCTGCGTTCGAGGACGGCGAGGTCGACGTTGCCGTGGTCGCCTTTGGCACCCTCGGTGACCAGGAGCAGCTCTGGCAGGACCAGGCGGCGGCAGTCACGTCCGCGCAGACCAACTTCACCGCCCCGATGTCCGTCGGCGTGCTTTTGGGCCAGCACATGAAGCGCCAGGGCAACGGCAAGATCATCGCCCTGTCGTCTGTTGCGGGCCAGCGCGTTCGCCGCTCCAACTTCGTCTACGGCGCCTCCAAGGCCGGCATCGACGGGTTCTACCTGCAGCTCGGCGAGGCCCTGAAGGACGACGGCGTCACCGTCACCGTCGTGCGCCCGGGCCAGGTGCGCACCAAGATGACCGACGGCTTGGATGAAGCCCCGCTCACCGTGAACAAGGAAGATGTCGCCGAGGCCGCCGTCGAGGCCGCCCTGGCCGGCAAGTCCTCCGTGTTCGTGCACAAGCTCTTCGGCCCCATCTCCCTGGTGCTGAAGGCCATCCCGGCGCCGATCATGAGCAAGCTGAACTTCTAGTACTGCCCGCATAATTCAGCCGCGATCCGTCCCCGCTGACGGATCGCGGCTGAATTTGTCAGACGGGCCCTATATCCCCAGGACCCTGACTTTTCTGTCTGAAAGTGTCAGAACCACCTAGTCGCTCGCCCGGCCCATCCCGAGCAGCACCTGCTCGCGAAGCCGACCGGTCCCCACCACCGCCAGGACACAGCCAACCAGCGCGACCGCAACAAGCCCGCCGAACAGCACCAACTTGTCCATCACATTGACGTGGACCACGACCATGGCGGTGCCCATCAGGCTGCCCATGCCGAATCCCAGCAGGGCCACCACCAGCATTGGAACCCCAACCTCGCGCACGGCCACCTTGGTGTGGAACGCGGCCGGCGCGCCAATGAAGTAGAGCGATTTGGTCAGCTGCTTCTGCTCCACCACGGCCAGTGCCTGAGTGAGCAGGGTGGATGACACCAGCAAGACCGCCGCGAAGACGGCGGTGATAGCCACACCGGGGGGAGTATCACCCGTGATCATCTTCAGGACGGGCTCTTCCTCGACTTCCGGTACTGCGGAGATCCAGGCGCCAATACCGCCAATGAACGCCACGAAGTAGAGCGCGGTCACGCGTTTCCATGTGGTCTTCGCACCCCGGCCCACCCGGCGCGTTGCCACGTAGTTGGCAGCCCCGGGGACCCCGTAGCTCAGCCGCGCGAGCAACTGGATGATGCCGACGGCGATCAGTGCGTTGACGTTGAGAATGCCGCCGGCTACGACCAGCACCACCACGAACTCCAACGCGTCTGCCTGCGGAGCGATGCTCAGCGAGCTTAGGTAGCGGTACAGCACCACCGCACCAACCAGTGAGAGCACCAGCGTGATCATGTTCTGTCCCTTTGGTGGGATTTTCTTGGTGACGCCGAGTGGGGTGACGGAGACTCGTCGCAAAGCAAGCCACACTGAGCACGCAGCCAACACCAGCACGACGATCCAGGCGATGGGGATGACCCACCAGGTGAGCATTTCCCAGGTGTCGACGCGCTTTTCCTGGAACGTCAGCAACGACCACGCCGGGCACGTGAGCACGTACAGCACCGACCCCAGCACCAACCCGACAAGCGCCTGGCGCAGCGATTCCAGGATCATCATCCCGCGTACCTCGCCGGCGGTCGCGCCGATGAGGCGAAGCACCGCCAGGTGCTCCTCGCGCCCGCCCAGGTTCGCGCGCGCGGCCTGGGTGAGCAGACCCAACAGGCTCGGCACGAGCAGCACGCACGCGAATAGCGCGAGGAAGATATACGTGATGGAGATCGGCCCGCCCAGGTCTTTCGAGACTTCCACGAGCGCCTCGTGCGGGTGTCTGTCGCGCGCCACGAACATCCAGGTGCCGCCCATAAGGGTGCACAGCATCCAGGTCGCCACCGTCACCGCAACCAGCGACAGCGCACGCACCCAACGCTCGCCGATCTGCCGCTGCGAGCGCCCTTCGCTTGTCTGCGACACCGCCGACCGCATCAACGTCACCGCACTCATAGCGCCACCTCCGAGTGGATCAGGCCGTCGCGGATCTCAACGCGGCGGCTACACCAATCGGCGATCTTCGGGTCGTGCGTGACCACCACGAGTGCTACACCGAACTTCTGGCACACGGCCACGATTTGCTGCATAACTTCGTGGCCGGTGGCCTGGTCCAACGCCGCGGTCGGTTCGTCGGCAAACACGACGGATGGTGGCCCGGCCAAAGCACGCGCGATGGCTACGCGCTGCCCCTGACCGCCGGAGAGTTGCCCCGGGTACCGGTCCACATAGGCACCCAGACCCAGACGTGTGAGCATGTCCACCGCATCCTTGTGCGCTTGAGATCGCGACACCCCGCGCATGATCTGCGGCAGCGCGACGTTTTCGGTGGCGGTCAGCTCCGGCAGCAACTGGCCGTCTTGGAAGATGAAGCCGAAGTGCTCCAGGCGCAGGCGCGAGCGTTCGGCGTCGCTTATTGCGGCTACATCGCGGCCGTCGAACAGCACCTCGCCCTGGTCGGGAACGAGCACGCCGGACATGCAGTGCAGCAGCGTCGATTTACCAGAGCCCGAAGGCCCCATGATGGCCACGGATTCGCCGTCGCCCACCGTCAGACTGATGCCTTCGAGGACCCGCTGCTGGGGGAATGACTTAGTGATGTCTCTGAGTTCAAGCATGGTTTCCATTTCACAGGTGGTCGTCGCTAAGCACTATGGCCCTGACTCCCGAATATGGGTAGTGCTAGCTCTACCCCGCTACGCTTTCGGACATGCGGCGAAGAATAAACCACGAACAGCGGGCAGCGGCAAAAATTCACCAGCTCACCGCATCGCGGCGCAAGATTGCGGAGGCCTACGAGGTGGAACGCCTGCGCATCGAGCGCGACCTGCACGACGGCGCGCAGCAGCATTTCGTGGCCGCGGCGATGAAGCTGGGCGAGGCCAGGCTGGATGTCGATTCGCCGCTTCTCGACGACGCCGCCCGCGACCTCCACAACGGCCTCGACGCACTCAGGAGAACCGTGCGCGGCATCCACCCTCGCGAGCTATCGGACCACGGGCTCATCGCCGCGATCGAGACGGCCGCCGCGCAGTACGGCCCGCACGTCACGGTCCGCGCGCCGCACGAGCTGCCGCGTATCGACGGCTCCGTCACCGCCGCCGCCTACTTCTTCACCGCCGAAGCACTCACCAACGCCGCGAAGCATGCACCCCAAAAACCTGTCAGCGTGCTCGTGACTTGTGACCACACTCTGAACATCTCGGTGACCGACCAGGGCGGCGGCAACGCCCGCATCACCCCCGGCGGCGGGCTCGACGGCATGCAGGAACGGATCGCGGCGTTCGGCGGGACGATGGAGGTGACCTCGCCCGACGGTGGGCCGACCACCGTCACCGCCCGTATTCCGTTGCTGTTGTTCCGGGGAGAAAGTGGGATTGCGCCATGAGGATTGTCATCGCGGACGACTCCGCACTGCTGCGGGAAGGCGTCGCCGGCCTACTCACCCGGCGCGGCCACGAGGTTGTGGCGCAGGTGGACAGTGCGGATCGGGTACAGGGAGTCGTCGATACGCATGTGCCCGACCTGGTGATCACAGACGTGCGGATGCCACCGAACATGCGTGACGACGGCCTCCAAGCCGCGCTGGCGCTACGCAAGCAGGGCCCGGTTAACGTGCTGGTGCTCTCGCAGTACGTTGCGCCCGCCTACGCGCGGGAACTGTTCTCCGGTGGCGACGGCGGCACCGGTTACCTGCTCAAGGATCGTGTCGCCGAAGTGAAAGACTTCATCCAGGCGTGCGAAACCGTGGCGTCCGGCGGGGTGGTCATCGACCCGGACGTGGCGAGCGCGCTCATGGCCGCGAGCTCGCGCTGGCTAACCACGCTCACGCCGCGCGAGACGGAAGTACTCGAACACATGGCGGAGGGCCTGTCCAACGCGCAGATCTCCGAGCAGCTCTACCTCTCCGGCGCTGCGGTGGCGAAGCACGTCTCCAGCATCTTCTCCAAACTGGGGCTCACCCCCGACGAGGACAACCGTCGAGTACGCGCGATCCTGATGTACCTGGCAGAACGTGGAGTTGGGTAGCGTATGCGAAACTGTTACGTATGACTACCGCTTACCACCCCGACGAGCAGTCGGTTGGGCAAACCGCTGCCCGGACTGTCGCGGCCGGGCTCGCCGGCGGCGTGATCGCCCTGGCCGCCTGGTTCGTGCTGCACAAGATCTCGCTGCCGGCGTTTAACACGTCGATGGTGACCAGGTCTTTGGCCACCGCCGCGTCCTTCGTCTGCATCGGCGTCGGCGTCGTTTTGGCCGTGCTGTGGACCAAAGGCAAGAAACCCTGGATTTCCTCGGCCGTGATGTCGTTGGTGCCGGCGGGGCTGGTGGTGTCGTCGATAGGCATTCCGCTCGGCGCGACCCGGCTGTACCTGGACGGCATCCAGGTGGACCAGGGCTTCCGCACCCAGTTCCTGTCACGCATGACGGAGAACCTCGGCCACGCGGACATGGCGTATAAGGATCTGCCCACCTTCTATCCCATGGGCTGGTTCTGGCTGGGCGGGCGCACCGCCAACGTGCTGGGCATGCAGGGCTGGGAGGTGTACCAGCCGTTCGCGATCGCGACGCTGGCGGCGGCCGCGGCGATGCTCACCCCAGTGTGGCGCCGGCTCACGGGCTCGCTGCCCACCGCGCTCGCGATTGCCACCGTGACCACGGCGGTTGTGCTCACGGAGGTGCCGGAGGAGCCGTATGCGGCGGTAGTGGCCATGTTCGTGCCGGCGGCGGCCGTGATGTCGTACCGCGCGGTCAACGGCTCGTGGGCGTCCACCATCGCGCTGGCTGTCTACCTGGGCATTTCCGCCAGCTTCTACACCCTGTTCACCGCCATTGCCGCGCTGACCATGGTGGTGCTGGCCATCATCCACACCTTCACCAAGCGCTCGGTCCAACCGCTGGTGCACCTGCTGGTCACGGGCCTGGGGTCGATGGCCATCGCCGCGATCTCCTGGGGCCCGTACATCTGGCGGGTCATCACCGGCGACGAACCGCTGGAGTCCACCGCGAACCACTTCCTCCCCATCGAGGGCACGTACTTCCCGCTACCGTTCCTGTCGTTCTCGCTGATCGGGCTGTTGTCCATGATCGGCTTGATCTACCTGATTTACAGGATCAAGGATCCGGAGTTGGCGGCCCTTGGGGCGTCGATAGGCGTGTGCTACCTGTGGGCCCTGGCCTCGATGGCGGTCACCCTGCTGGGCACCTCCCTTTTGGGCTTCCGCCTCGAGGTGCTGATTGTGGCGCTGTTTGCCACCCTCGGCGTGATCGCGATCGCCGAGTTCGGGCTGAACAAGTACACCACCGCCGTCGCCGCGGTCCTGGCGGTGGGCGCGCTGCAGATGGTGCAGAACATCCCGGTGGAAAACGAGGACTACATCGACCAGGCGTATGCCGACACCGACGGCAACGGCGAGCGCGCGGACCGCTTCCCGCCGGACGCGGGCCGCTACTACCAGGAGATGGCCGACTTCATCGAGGAGCACGGCCATATGAAGAACGACGCGGTGATCTACACCGACGAGATCAACTTCATGGCTTTCCAGCCCTTCTACGCCTTCAACGCCTACACCAGCCACTACGCCAACCCGCTGGGCGAGTTCGAGCACCGCAACGACGAGCTGAAGCAGTGGGCGGAGCTCTCCTACGAGGACCCGGAGAAGTTCACCGAGGCCGTGGACAACTCGCAGTGGGAGCCGCCGGTGGCGTTCGTGTTCCGCGACAACGGCAAGGACGGGCTGAAAACCCACATCGCGCACGACATTTACCCGAGCCAGCCGAACGTGCGCTACGAGGGCCTGTTCTTCAACCCGGACGCATTCGAGAAGGACTGGGACCTCGAACAGTTCGGCCCGTTCGCTGTGGCGGTGAGGAAGTAAAGTGTCCGCTGTGAAAAGAGTCCAGACCACCGCGACTGTCGCGGGTTTGATCGCGTTTGTCCTGCTGTTGCTCGTGCCGTTTTTGCCGGTCAAGCAGACGGAATCCTCGGTGTCGTGGCCGCAGAACGGCTCGGTGGCGTCCGTGAACGCGCCGCTGATTTCGCTCGCGCCGCAGCAGCTCGATGTCACCGTGCCGCTTTCGGCTATCGACGAGCTCCGCGACGGCCAGTCGCTGCTTCTGGGCACGCTGCCAGAGAGCTCCCCGAAGGCCAGCGACCGCGGCTTCTTTGTCACTTCCCCCGACGGCGGCCTGGTGGTCAGCTCCCTGAACGAGGTGCTGCTGCAGCTCACCCCGGCGCAGGTGAAGAAGCTGCCCGACGATGCGAAGCTCGAGGCCCACCTCGCGCACGACTTAACCACCGTGGAGATCCCTGGCACTGATTACGCCGAGGAGGACGACGAGGAGGATTACCGCCCGCAGCTCACCGGCATCTACACCGAGCTCAAGGATGAGCAAAAGCTTATCGACGCAGGCCTGTCCGCCCACGTCGACATCAACTCGCGATTCACCTCGAAGCCGACGCTGATCAAGACGCTGGCGATGGTGCTCGGCCTGATCAGCGCCCTGATCTCCCTGGCCGCGCTGCGCAAGCTAGATAAGCCCGCCCCGCGCCTGCGCCGCCAGGGGCTGAAGCCTCTCGACGGCCTGGTGGCCGCCGTCCTCGGCTTCTGGCACATCTTCGGCGCTAACACCTCCGACGACGGCTTCCTGCTCACCATGGCGCGCGTGGCCGCCAACACGGACTACATGGCCAACTACTACCGCTGGTACGGCGTGCCGGAGGCCCCGTTCGGCTCCCCGTTCTACGACCTGCTGGCGTTGATGTCGCAGGTCACCACGGCGTCGACGTGGATGCGCCTGCCGGCGCTGTTTGCGGGGCTGGGCACGTGGTGGCTGCTCTCCCGCGAGATCCTGCCGAAGCTCGGCCCCGAGATTGCAAACAGGCGCGTCGCCCACTGGACCGCGGCGCTGGTGTTTTTGACGTTCTGGCTGCCGTACAACAACGGCACCCGCCCGGAGCCGATCATCGCGTTCGGCCTGATGGCCACCTGGGCGCTGTTCGAGCGCGCCATGGAGACCGACCGCTTGGTCCCCGCCGCGTGGGGCACCGTCGTGGCGGCGCTGACCCTGGCGTGCGGCCCGACCGGTTTGGCGGCAGTCGGCGTGTTCCTGATTTCTTTGCCCTGGGTGTTGGGGACCATTGGGCGTCGAGAGGCAAAGCTCGCTTCGATCGCGCCGTTCATGGGCGCCGGCATGGCTGTGATGGTGCCGGTGTTCAAGGACCAGACGCTGGCGACTGTGCTGGAGGCGACCGCGGTGCGCTCCGAGGTGGGCCCCGCGATGCACTGGTTCGAGGAGTGGAGCCGCTACTCCGTGCTGTTCGAGCAGACGGTGGACGGCTCGCTGGCGCGCCGCTTCCCCATGTTCGTGCTGCTGATGTGCATCGGCCTGACCCTGTGGTGGTTCGCCCGCGGCGGTGAAAGGACCAAGACCGCGCAGCGCATGATGCTGATCATCGGCTTGTCCACCTTCTTCCTCATGTTCACGCCGACGAAGTGGACGCACCACTTCGGCATCTACGCGGGCCTCGGCGCGGCGATCGCGGCGTACGGCTCGGTGGTGCTCTCGCGGATCGCGCTGCAGTCCAAGCGCAACCGCTCGTTTGCCACGGCCGCGGTGCTGTTCCTGCTGGCCCTGACGCTGGCCGGCTGGAACGGCTGGTGGTACGTGTCCTCCTACGCGGTGCCGTGGTGGGACCGCACCCCGCAGCTGAAGGCCGTGGAGTTCAACACCGTCGTCCTGGCCATCGCGCTCTTGGTCTTCGTGGTGGGCGTGGTGCAGTCCATGCGCCCGCCGAAGCCTGTCGACGCCTCACGCTGGGCCGGCGTCATGTCCGCCCCTATCGCCGTGGCGGCGGCGCTGATTGTGGCGCTGTCCTGCCTGACGTTTGTGAAGTCCTTCATCTCCCAGGCGCCGGACTACTCCGTGGGCATGGGCAACGTGCGCACCTTCGCGGGCGAGCGCTGCGCCCAGGGCGCGGACGTGCTGCTGGAGGAGGACACCAACGACGCATTCCTTTCGCCTATCGACGGCGTCCCGCTCGGCCGCTCCCTAGATTCGGGCGACAACCACGGGTTCCACCCCGACGGAGTGCCCGCCTTCATCGCCAGCGAAAACGCCGACACGTCGGACTCGAGCAACCAGCAGGTGCAGTCCGACGACACCGCCGACGTAGACCCGGGCTCCGACGAGGCGCAGTCCACCTCCCGCGTGAACACGCAGGGCAACCGCCCGCGCTCCATGCGCGGCGTGAACGGCTCGACGGTGCGCCTGCCGTTCGGCCTGGACTACACCCGCGTGCCGGTGCTGGGCACGTTCGAGGACGAGCCGACGCAGTCCGCCGAGCTGGAGACCTCCTGGTTCGACCTGCCTGAGGTTTCCGAGGAGCGTCCGCTGCTGGTGGCGTCCGTGGCCGGCCGCATCAAGCACCACGACATCAACGGCATCGAGCAGGAGGGCAGCGAGTTGGAGCTGCAGTACGGCCGCAAGACTTCCGGCGGCGTACAGAAGCTCGGCGCGGTGGAGATGCTGGACCAGGGCCCGACCCCGCAGTGGCGCAACCTGCGCTACCCCATCGCTGACCTGCCCGAGGACGCCGACGTCGTGCGCCTGGTGGCCAAGGACACCTCCCTGGCTGAGAAGGACTGGGTGGCGGTGACCCCGCTGCGCAACCCGAAGCTGGTGGAGCTGAACACCATGTTCGACTCCGAGACCCCGGGTCTTTTGGACTGGACCGTGGCGTTCCAGTACCCCTGCCAGCGCCCCTTCTACCACCACGCTGGCGTGGACGAGATCCCGGAGTACCGCATCATGCCGGACGCCCCGGGCAAGGCGAAGCTGTCCGGCTTCATGGACTTCCTCGGCGGCGGCTCGCTCGCCCCAGTGGAGGCCGTGAACACCTCCTACGAGGTGCCGGGCTACCTCAAGGGCGACTGGCAGCGCGACTGGGGCTCTGTAGCCAAGTACGAGCGCCGCACCAACTCCGAAGGCGAGGCACCGGCGCTGGCGCAGGTGGACATCGCTGAGAACACTAGGTGGGGCCTGTACACTCCTGGTCCGATGAAGGTGCGCGACCCGGAGGAATAACGCGATGAAACTGCCAAGAATTGCTGCTGCCGCTGCCCTGCTGTGTTCCCTGGTCGCCGCCCCTGTTCAGGCCCAGGCTCAGCAGAGCTGCGCCGCGCATTACCTGGTCGCGGTGCCGGGCGGCGCCAACACGGCAGAGGGCATCCCGGACTATGTGCCGCACGGCGGCAACGTGTTCATGACCGGCGTGCTCACCCGCCTGGGCACCGGCGGGGAGATCCACCCGCTGTGGGTGTCCTACCGGTCCACCCCGTTCGCCACCACGGAGTACGAGAAGTCCAAGGCGGGGGGGCTCAAGCGCGCACGATCCACTGTGTCCCGGCTGGCTAACGCGTGCCCGGACGCGAAGTTCAGCTTTACCGGCTACTCGCTGGGCGCGGACATCGCCGCCACCATCACCAGCGACATCGCCAACGGCCGCGGCCCGATCGAGCCGGAGCGCGTCTCCGGCGTGGCGCTGTTTGCCAACCCGCACCAGGGCGGCAACGGCGCGGTGCTCTCCGCCGGCACGTCCCCACACTCGCGCGGCTCGCTGGGCTCGCTACCGGGCGGCTACGGCGTGCTCGGCCCGCGCGTGCTGGAGATCTGCCGCGTCGACGACCTGGTGTGCTCCATGCAGGAATCGCACCGCGGCCTGGTCGCCCCCGCCATGCGCACCAACCTGGCGGCCGGCCGCGTGCCGCTCGCCGAGTTCAACGTGCTGTTCCGCGCGATGGGTTTGAAGTCGCTGGGCATTTTCTCCGACATCGGCTCCCACGGCGGCTACACCCTGGCGCAGCAGCGCGAGGCCTCCAACTGGATCATCGAGCAGTCCCAAGCCCCCATCCAAATTCCCGTTCCGGCGGTAGAGTTGGGGCATGAATGACCTCTTTGAGCTTGTAAACGGCACGTGGGCGAAGACCCACGAAATCCCCGCTGACCGCGGTATCGACGGCGCGTTCTACATGCTGCGCGACAAATCCGAAGAAGATGTCCGGGCGATCTTGGAAGACGGCGCCGGTTTGGGCGGCGCCCTGTTTAGGTCCTTCATGGACAACCCCGGCGACATCAGCTCCCTCGACCCGGACCTGGCCAAGATCGAGGTCGCGGACGTCGACGAGTTCGTGCGCGGCCTGGGCGAGCTGGAGCGCGTCGGCGTCGGCGGGCCGGTGAGCTACTGGGTGGAGAAGGACTCGCAGGGCGAGAACTCCGTCGCCTACATCTTCCAGTCCGGCCTGGGCCTTCCGGACGAGGCCTACTACCGCGACGAAGACCACGCGGAGACCCTCGCCGCCTACAAGACGCACGTGGCGAAGATGCTCGGCTTCCTCGAGCCGAAGTACCTGCAGGGCCTGACACCTGAGATCGCCGCCGAGCGCATCGTCAACCTGGAAACCCAGCTGGCCGCCAGCCACTGGGACGTGGTCAAGGCGCGCGACGCGGTGGCCACCTACAACCCCACCGACCTTGCAGAGATGCCGCCTTTGGTGCGCGCGCTTCTCGACGCCTCCGGTCTTTCCGGCAAAGTCGTCAACATGATGCCGTCGTTCACGGAAGACCTGGACGGCATGCTCCGCCGCGAAACACTCGCGGACTGGCAGCTGTGGGCCGCGTGGAACATCCTGCGCTCCCGCGCCGGCGTGCTCTCGGAGGAGATCGGCAAGGCCAACTTCGAGTTTTATGGAAAGCATCTCTCCGGCGCCACCGAGCAGCGCGACCGCTGGAAGCGTGGGGTGGGGCTCGCGGAGAGCCTGGTTGGCGAGGATATTGGGCGGAGCTACGTCGAGAAGCATTTCCCGCCCTCATCCAAGGAGAAGATGCTGGAGCTGGTGGAGTACCTGATCGCCGCCTACCGCTCCCGCATCCAGCAGCTGGAGTGGATGAGCGAGCCGACGAAGCAGCGCGCGCTGGAAAAGCTCGCGCAGTTCAACGCCAAGATCGGCTACCCGGAGAAGTGGCGCAGCTACGACGGTCTGGAGTTCGGCGAGGATCTGGTGGAGAATGTCCGCCGCGGCGCCGCGTTCGAGCACGACTACCAGCTGTCCAAGATTGGCAAGGCCTCTGACCGGCAGGAATGGGTGTCTTCCCCGCAGACGGTGAACGCGTTTTACAACCCGGTGGTCAACGACATCACCTTCCCCGCCGCGATCCTGCAGCCGCCGTTCTTCGATCCGGACGCTGACGCCGCCGAGAACTTCGGCGCAATCGGCGCGGTGATCGGGCACGAGATCGGCCACGGCTTCGACGACCAGGGCTCGCGTTACGACGGGCTGGGCAACCTGAACTCCTGGTGGACCGACGAGGACCGCGCCAACTTTGAGCAGCTGACCGCCAAGCTGGTCGGCCAGTTCAACGGCCTGGTGCCGTCGGTGCTGGAGGGCACGAAGACCAAGGGTGTCAACGGCGAGTTCACCCTCGGCGAGAACATCGGCGACCTGGGCGGCCTGGGCATCGCCGTGGTGGCATACAAGAAGTACCTGGAGGACAACGGCATCGACGACGAGCAGCCCCAGAAGTTCGGCGACCTGGATGGTGAGTACACCGGCTTCCAGCGCCTGTTCCTGGCGTGGGCGCGGGTGTGGCGCTCCAAGGCTCGCCCGGAGATGGCCTCGCAGCTGCTCGCCATCGACCCGCACGCGCCGAACGAGTTCCGCTGCAACGTCATCGCCGCGAACATCGCCGAGTTCTACGAGGCGTTCGAGGTGGAGCAGGGCTCCACGATGTGGATCGACCCCGAGGACAGGGTGACGATTTGGTAGAGCACATCAACGAGCAGGGCGACCCGAACTTCAACGTCGGCGGCATCAAACGCGATATGCCGCCGGAGCTGCAGCTGGAGCAGCTGGCGTCCTACATGCACGCCACGTACGAGGACGGGCCGAACTACCTGGCCCTGCTGCCGGACCGCATCACGCACGCCGCGATGCTCATGCTCGGATCCGCCGTCGACCACGCCCTGCCAGCCACAAAGTGGGCCGATGGAGTCACGGTGGAGTCCCACGAGCTGGGCGTCGTGTTCCGCCCGTCTGAGCCGAACGGCAGGTGGGCAGTCTCGCTTTGGGACGGCCCCGCAAACGCCAAGGAGATGCTCTGGCGCCCGGACGTCGCCGCCGCCGCGGAGCTGTCCGGCACCACGATCTTGGACGTGGACTCGGTGGCAGATGCTGCGAAGGCAGTTGAATTGGTCGGCGCCGAAGTGGTGTGGGCGCTTGGAGACGTAGCGTTGCCGCAGGCAGACCGCTACATCGTCACCTTCCCCACCACTCAGCCCTCAGTGGACGGGTTGATCCAGGTCAGGGCCAGCTCAAACCTCGAGGGCACCGAGTACCACGCCGACGGGTTCATCTCCACGCCGGCGGAGATCCGCCGCCGGGTCAAGGACGCCGCCGACGCCCTCTAGCCCAGCACGGAGTCGGCTTCGTCGACCTCGTCGAAGGTGGGGTCGTCAACCTCGGAGAGGAAGAACTGGGCGCCGTTGGCGTCATGCACGCCGGCAGTGCCATTTTCCGGCCCGAACTCGACCCCGCCGCCGAGGTTTTCCACCTGTGTGCAGGCCGCGTCCACGTCGCGCACGCCGAAGTAGCTGAACCACTGGGCGTGCTCGCCGACGTACATGCCCAAAAACGGCGCGCCGTCCTCCACCGCGATGAAGTAGCCGTCTTCCTCCCGGATCTCCCAGTCGAAGAGTTCGCCGTAGAAGTCGATGGCGTCCATGCTCGGGGCGGAGTACTCGTACCACACCGGCACACCCGGCTCACCTGCGGCGAGGAAGCGCTCCTCCGGATCTTTCAGCCCGAACAGGCCGCCGGCGGGGTCCTGGCACAGGGTCACGGTCTCGTCCGAGCTGAGCACCTTGCCGCCCAGCTTCTCCACGTTCTCCGGGCTGCCGATGAACGACGTCACCCACATGTCCATCTGCGCCGGCACGATGCCGGCCACCGGCAGGCCCTCCTTGCGGGCGGTGCCGTCCACGATCTCCCACCCCAGCAGCTGGGAGTAGAAGTGGGTGGACTTGAGCTGGTTCTGGGTGACCAAGTCCTGCCAGAACGGCATGCCTTCCCTGCCTTCGAATGCGGGCATTACAGGTTCCTCCACTTCTCGGGGTCGAAGTCGTCGTTGGCGGTGCGTTCGTCGAAGTAGTCGCCGTCGTCGCCGTCGACTACTACCGTGGCTGAATCTGCGCCAAGGCCGACGGTATCGCCGTCGATAAGCGAGTGCCCCCGCGAGGTGACCACCTCGTTGTTGACGGTGACCTCGCCGGAGCTGATGGCCTCCTTGGCGTGGCCGCCGGATTCGGCGAGGTTGGCCAGTTTGAGAAATTGTCCGAGTTTGATCGTGTCGCCGGAAATGGGCACGTCGATATGCATAGCGGTTAGTCTAAGGCATGCGAAGAATCTGGGCGTTTACCCTGCCCCTCCTGCTTGTTGGCTGTGTACAGGAAGTCGAGGTCGTTGAAGAAGAGTCCACCGTGACCATCCGCTCCATCGGCGACATCCTGGTCCACTCCGACGTGTACACCACCGCGCGCACGGACACCGGCTTCGACTTCTCGCGCATGTTCGAGCCGGTCAGCGAATACATGCAGGACGCGGACATCACCACCGCCAACATGGAGGTCCCGGTCGCCGGCGAGGAGTTCGGGCTGTCCGGGTATCCCCAATTCAACGCCCCGCCCGAGATCATCGATGCACTCGCCGGAGCAGGCGTGGACATCGTCAACAACGCTACGAACCACTCGATGGACAGGGGTGACGGGGGCGTGGTGGCGTCGACAGGCAACATGCGCGAGCGCGGCATGCTGTATACCGGCAGTTACGCCTCTGAGCAGGACAAATCCGTCCCCCGCATCATCGAGGCCAACGGCATCACCGTCGGCTTCCTCGGCTTCACTTACGGCACCAACGGCCTGCCGGTTGAGCAGGAGCATTTTGCATCGCTTATCGACGACACCCTGGCCGCCCAAGTCGCCGCCCTCGATTCACAGGTCGACGTCGCGGTGGTGATGCTGCACATGGGCGACGAATATGCGCCCCTGCCCAATGAGTTCCAGGAGGAGACTGCCGCGACTGCTTTGGACGCCGGCGCTGACCTGGTGCTCGGCGGGCACCCGCACGTGGTGGAGCCGTTTGCCGGGCCCGTCTGGTACTCCCACGGCAACTTCCTGCACGGCCAGTGGGAGGAGCCGACCAAGGTCGGCGGAATCGGCGAGTTCACGTTTAGCGGCGCCCGGTTCATGCCCACCTACACCGTCGGCCCGCCGATCAGCTACGACCACCACGTCATCCCGCTCGTGGAGGCCGCCGACTACCTGGATGTTCATAAATGGATGGCGGACCTGCGCGAACGCCTCAACGTCGAGGTCGTGGACTACCTCTAGCGTTCCGCCTGGTCCACCGGCATGATGCTCATCGTGTCGATGTTCACGTGCGCCGGCAGGCTTGCCACCCACCGCACCGCTTCGGCGATGTCGTCCGCGGTGAGGTTCTGTTTGCCCTCGTAGACCTTGCTCGCGCGCTCCTCGTCGCCTTTGAATCTGTTCAGTGAGAAGTCCGTCTTCACCCGGCCGGGGTCGATCTCGCACACGCGGATGTCGTTCTCCGCCTCCTCGCGCCGAAAAGCCCTGGTCACACCACGGAGTCCGTGCTTGGCCGCGTTGTAGCCGGAGCCGCCCTTGTACGCGTCCGTGCCAGCCACCGAACCGATGTTGACCACCAGGCCTTTCGACGCTTTGAGCTGCGGGTACAGCGCGCGGGTGACGCGCATCGTGCCCATCACGTTGGTCTGGAACATCCACTCCCAGTCCGCGTCGTCCGCGTCGCGCAGAAAGTCCAGCTCCTTCGCGCCGCCGGCGTTGTTGACCAGCAGGTCCACGCGTTCAAGAGCTGCAAGCTTCTCGACGCTCTCCCGGTCGACCACGTCCAACTCCATCGCCACCCCACCGATTTCGTCCGCGATTTGCTGGCACTTCTCCAGGCGCCGCGCCGCCACCACGACCTTCCAGCCGTCCTTGGCCAGCGCCCTGCAGGTCGCTTCCCCGATGCCTGCCGATCCGCCAGTGACTACTGCTACCTTCTGCTCGCTCATGAGCCGAAGTGTAGGCCCTCCCACAGCATCCAGATGGCTAATGCGATGAAGATGCTGCCCGTGATGACGTCGATAAGCTTGCTGTACTTGGTGATCAGCTGCGACATTGCTTGGACTGCCAGCGCAAAGCCCACGAACCAGATGGTGCCGGTGACGACCATGACCGGTGCTGCGACCCACCCGAGGTGCGCGAACTGGGCGAAGATGGCGCCGAAGAAGAGGATCGCCTTCGGGTTGGACAGGTTGGTGAGCAGGCCCGTGAGCAGCGGCCTTGGCACCTGTTGCGTGGCGGGGATTTCCGGGTCGGAGGCGCGGATGGCGCCGATGCCCATCCACAGCAGGTAGGCGCCGCCCACGATCTGCAGCAGCGACAAGACCTGCGGAAAGGCCTGGATCAGCGCGCTCAAACCGGCCAGCGAGGCGACAATCCAGATGGTGTTGCCGAGCATGATGCCCAGCGCACACATCACGCCAGCTCTCCGATCCTTCGCCCCCACGCGGATGATCTGCACGAGGTCCGGGCCGGGGCTCGCGATCGCCGCGAGCCACACGCCGAGTAGCGCAATCATGTCGCCTCCATTTGCCGCATGGTGATGTTCAGCCGGCCTTCGAGCAGGTCGGACGTGCCTCTTCTTGCGCCGAGCACGCCGTGTTTCGCCCTCCTGGCTGGACCGCCAAAGACTACCACGTCGCCGGACAGGAGCAGCGTATCGCGCCCTGCGATGCGGAAGATCGTGTCCTGGCCGAACGACAGGCTGACCACCGCGTTTTCAGACTCCTCCTCCGCGTCCACGTGCTGCCCCATGCCCTTGCCCGGCGGGTAGAAGTTCACCAGCGCTGTTTCGATTTTTGGGGTCGGGCCGACAAGCGGGTCTATTTCTCGCGCCCTGTCCATGACGTTGTCCGCGATGGTTTGGAAGTTCTCCGGGATCGGTGGCACCGGGTGGCCGTCGACCTCCCTGACCATGCGGTACGGGTTCGTCACCCAGAACCAGCCCAGCGAGAGCAGCCAGGCATCCATTTGGCCGTGGCCGACCTTTGGACGTCGCATAGCAACCGGCGTGCCCGCCGCCTTCCTGGCCAACTCGCGCGCCTGATTGACCAGTTCCTCCTGCTCGGCCGGCGTGAAAAAGGCAGGCAAATGGACCGCACCAGGGATGATGCGGGCGGGCGGCCGCGGAATGACGAGCACGGGATTAATGTAGCGCATTGGCCCGTCACTGTCGAATTTGTAAGTGGTTTTCTTTATCTTTTCCCTGGCATACCCCTTGACAGTCGTTCGTGTGTTCTATATTGTGGAGCGTACCACGACGAGAGGGGCGCCCGTGACCACCGCCACCACAGCACCGAAAAGATTCCGTAACCAGCGAGAACACGACCCGGATAGCGAATGTGCCCAGGCCATCCGGGACACGTATTGGACCATGTTTGGGCACTACGCGTACCCCGGTTTCGATGTCGAGGATTTCGACGCCACAGTGACCCAACTGCAGCTCGCCACCGGCTGGCACAAGGGGTTTGTCAAAAACGCTATCCTCGGCCACGCCGCACTGCAGGACCTCCCCCGCCTGCGCGAGCTGCAGCAGGAAACACGCCTGATGGACGTGGGGCACCTGACCGCGGTCTACACCGCGATTGAGGAGCTCGGGGAGGATGTGGACGAGGAAGCACTCATGCTTATCGACGGCATCCTGGTAAACACGTTCACCCCCACCCGCCACGACCAGGCTGTTCCCCAGCGTAAAACCGTCACAGACCGCATCCGTGCCGCGATCAAGCGCATGGACAAAGGCCGCGCCTACGACAAGCGCAAACGAGAAAAGCGCGAGCAGGACAACTCAGAGAAGTTCGGCGTCCACGAGTACCGCGATCGCGCCATCGTGCAGCTGGACACCAACTCACTGGACGGCCGGAGGATCCAAGCCAACGTCGCCGAAGTTGCGCGCGAACTCGGCATCAGCACCTCCGACGCTGCCATCAAGCTGCTCTCCGGAGAAGCCATCGGCATCGAGATCACGCCGGTGCTGAACATCTACGCCCCGAAGAACCGCGCGATCAGCGGCCCAGTCTACCTCCCCGGCAGCGGTTGGACGACGCCGGAGGCCACCTCCGCGTTCGAAGACTGGTTGGCAAAAACGTTCCCCGTCACGCGCGATCTGGAGAAAGAGGGCGAAAAGGTGCTGCAGGGCTACGGCCCCGGCGAGGGCATGCGCCACGCCGTGTACGCCCGCAATCGCACCTGCATCTACCCGGAGTGCAACCGTCCCGCCGAGCAGTGCCAGCTGGACCACCGCATCCCCTACGAGGAGGGCGGCCGCACCGAGGTGGACAACCTGTTCCCCCTGTGCCAGCACCACCACAACATGAAGACCGACCGCCGGATTTTCTACATCCCCGACCCCTACTCCGGCGACATCATCTGGCTATTCGCCGACGGCACCTATGTCGTCACCGCCGAAGAAGGCCTGTTGCGCGACCAGATCACACCGTTTAACCCGCGGTGGCAGTCCAGCATGTCCGCCGTTCGCAAGAACCGGGCCAAGGCAGCGGAGTTCTTCGCCAAAGGCCACAAAATCCTGGACACCTTCGACCAGGACTTGGACCTCGAACAGGCCACCGCCGCGATCGAGGACCTGGAGCAGGAATACGGCATGAAGTTCGGGTTCACCCCAGAGATGCCGTACGTGGAACCCTTGCCCGAAGAACCGGTTGACGCCCCATTCCCCGACCCGGAGGAGGACCACTAACGCAGGTAGAACTTGTCCACCACCTCGTACTTCGGGCCGCCACTTCGGCCCTTGCCCAGGTGCGACTCCAGCAGCAGCACTTCATCGGCGGCGAACTCGGGGCCGGTGTAGATGGCGAGGGCGTGGGCGTGGTCGTCGAGAAGCCATGGGTCCCTTGTGCGAGTGCCTGTCCGCGCGACGGTGAGGTGCGCGCGCTGGCGGCGGCGCATGTCCGGGTCAAGCTGGCAGTCCGCCATCAGGTCTTTCAGCGGTGCCTTGTCGCCGCCGACGCCGATCCACATGGTGCGCCGATCAAAACACCCGGCTCCTCGGAGGTGCAACCTCAGGGGCCGGGTGAAGGCGGTGGCTTGGGCCAGGTGGTCGGTGACCGCGGCGGCGTCGTTGGGCTGTGACCCGTAGAAGGCGACCGTGATGTGCCAGTTGTCGGGGTCGGCCCAGCGCACTTCTGTGCCCGAGAAGTCGCGGATGGGCCGCAGGGCGGTGATGAGGTGTTCGCGAACATCGGCCGGAGGGACGATCGCTGCGAAGAGGCGTCTCATGGCCCACACGCTACCCTTAATTGCCATGTTTGACCTCGCGAAAATCGGACGGGATTTGCCCGTGTCGCGCGTCATCGACCAGTTGCCGGACAAAGGCCCGCTGGTGGTGGAGGCGCCGCCCGGCACGGGCAAGACCACGCTGGTGCCGCCGGCGATCGCGAACAAGGTGGGGAAAACGCTGGTCACGGCCCCCAGGAGGGTGGCGGTGCGGGCGGCGGCACACAGGCTCGCGCAGCTGAGCGACAGCGCCAAGGTCGGCTACAGCATCCGCGGCGAGCACAAGGACGGCGAGCTGGTCGAATTTGTCACGCCGGGCGTGCTGCTGAACCGCCTGCTCAAGGACCCCGGCCTCGAGGGCGTCAACGCGGTGGTCATCGACGAGGTGCATGAGCGCCAGCTGGACACGGACCTGGTGCTGGCGATGTGCATGGAGGTCGCCCTGTTGCGCGATGACCTGTACCTCGCCGCCATGTCTGCCACCCTCGACGCCAAAAAGCTCGCCGACCACATGGGCGCGCAGATCCTCTCCACGGAGGCGGTGACGCACCCGCTGGACATCCAGTACGCCCCGCACGCGGAAAGGATTCAGGGGACGAGGGAGTTTTATCGTCACGTCGCGGCCCAGACCGACAGCGAGCACCGGACGCTCGTGTTCGTGCCCGGGGTGCGCGAGGTGGACCTGGTGTGCGGGTTCCTGGATGACGCGAAGCCGCTCCACGGCCGCCAGACCAGCAAGGAGCAGGACGAAGCCTTGAGGGGCGACAACCGGGTGGTGGTGGCGACGTCGGTGGCGGAGTCGTCGATAACTGTGCCGGGTGTGCGCAAGGTGGTGGACGCCGGGCTGTCCAGGGTGCCCAAGCGCGACAACAGGGGCATGACGGGCCTGGTCACGGTCTCGGAGGCGAAGACCAGCGCCGACCAGCGGGCGGGCCGCGCGGGCCGCGAGGGCCCCGGCGAGGTGGTGCGCGTCTTCTCCCGCGACGAATACGCGAAAATGCAGCCGGACATCACCCCGGAAATCCTCACCGCGGACCTCACCAGCGCGCTGCTGACCATGAAGGCGTGGGGGTCGCCGGACTTACCGCTTATCGACGAACCAAAGGACCTCACCGAAGCCGAAACCAACCTCGAGCAGCTCGGGGCGACACGAAACGGCACAATCACGGACTTCGGCAAGAAACTGGCGAGCCTGCCCCTGGACCCAAGACTCGGCGCGGCGCTTTTGGAGTGGGGAGCCCAAGCGGCGCCGACCGTGGCACGACTTGCGGGAGAGACGCACGCAAAAAGGCTGCGCAGACTGGTGCCGGACAAGGGACCGGTGGACCCGGGCGAGGTGATCGCGAGTGCTTTCCCGCAGTGGATAGCCAAGAAAGTGGGCGAGGAATACCAGCTGGCGTCCGGCACAAGGGCGAAGTTCAACTCGAACGCCGAGTGGATCGCCGCCGCGGAGGTGCAAAGGACGAACAGTGGCGCGATTATTCGGGAGGCGGAGCCGATCGCGTTCCCGGAGCACCGCGTGGTGGAGGAAACAAGAGCCTACCTGGAGGACGGCAAGGTCAGGGGCCGGAAGGTGGCCAGGATCGGCGCGATCGAGCTCAGCTCCACGCCGGTGAAGCTCACGCCGGACGAGGCGGCGGAGGCGCTGACGGACGTGGATTTCGCCAGCTTCCCGCTGACCAAGGAGGAGCAGCACCTAAAAGAGCGGCTGGACTTCCTGCACGAGACTCTGGGTTGGCCGGATGTCAGCCAGGGCGATTATTCGCCGGAGGTGCGTGGGGTGGCCGAAGGTGCGTCGATAGGCAGTTGCGACATGAGGCAGGCGATGCTGCGCCAACTGGATTGGCAGCAGGTGGCGGAGCTGGATGCGGCGGCGCCGAAGGAGTACCAGTACGACAGTGGCAGGCCGGTGAAGCGCGTGAAGCTGCAGCACATGTTCGGCCAAAGGGGGCAGACGGTCTCGGGCGTGAAGGTGTTGTACCACCTGCTCTCCCCCGCCGGGCGCCCGCTCGCGGTGACGGACGACCTGGATAGCTTCTGGGAAGGGCCGTACCAGCAGGTGCGCAAGGAGATGCGGGGCCGCTACCCCAAGCACGCGTGGCCGGAGGACCCTACTGGCACTGGGAAATGATGGCGCCGGCACCGGCGAGACCCGCGGCGGCGAGAATGGCGGCGATGCCCATGTCCACGTCCCTGGAGTTGAGGTCGCGGAGCTTCACGTCTAACTGGAACGGAATGCCGTCCACCTGCAGCTGCAGGTGGTTCTGGCGCGCCACGAACGGGATGCTCATCTGGGACGCGAACCCGAGCGGCAGCAGCACCAGCAGCGGCAGGCCGACGCCGAGGGCGGTGGCGGAGCAGCGGTGGGAGACCTCCGGGGCGTACTGGACAAACGCGTCGATGACGGCGCCTTCCTGGGATGCCTCATCCTCGGTCTCAGTTCCCACGGTGACGTGGACGGGGAAGACCTGGGTGGTCTCGTCCGAAAACGTCGCGGTCACCGGCCACTCGTACACACCGGGGGTGATGTTCTCCCCCGGTTCGAGGCGGATGGTGCCGTCTGGTGTGATCATCGCCCAGCTAGGCATGGAGTCCGCCTCGTACCACGCCGCGCCGCGCGGCAGCGGGGGTTCGACGGTGGCGGTCAGCCCCGGAACCACGGTGGTGGGCTCGTACCCATCCTCGGCCTGAGCTGGGGAAACGGACGCGCAGGCGAGCGCGATGGCGCTCGTGAGTGCAATAAGTTTGGTGCGCATTTCTACGGTTCCCTCAGTTGTAGATGTTTATATGGCTTTGAATAATGGATGATTGTAGTAGACAACTCCTGATGTAGTGTTACTCGCCATGTCAAAGCGCACTGTCTCCGTGTGGACCTTGGTCTCACTCATTATCGGATCCACCATCGGGTCCGGCATTTTCGCGCTGCCCCAAAACATCGGATCTGTGGCCAGCCCGGGCGCCATGCTCACCGGCTGGGCCATCGCGGGCGTGGGAATGCTCTCCGTCGCCTTCGTCTTCCAAATCCTGGCGGTGAGGAAACCGCATCTTGATTCCGGCGTCTACTCCTACGTCCGGGCGGGGCTGGGCGACTTCATCGGGTTTACCTCCGGCATGGGCTACTGGCTCGGCTCGGTGATGGCCCAGGTGGGGTACGCCACACTGTTCTTCAACACCCTCGGCTACTACTTCCCGGCCTTTTCCAACCGCTGGGTGCTGGCTATCTCAGTGAGTGCGCTGAGCTGGCTGATCTTCTTCGGCCTGACGCGGGGCCTGAGGCAGGCGGCGGTGATGAACGCGGTCACGACCGTGGCAAAACTGCTGCCCATCCTGGCGTTCATTGTGCTGGTGGCGTTCCTCGGCTTCTCCTGGGACCGCTTCACCATGGACTTCTGGGGCTCCAACCTGCCGTTTGCGGACCAGCTCAAAGGCATCATGCTCTACACCGTCTGGGTGTTCATCGGCATCGAGGGCGCCTCGGTGTACTCGAAGCAGGCGCGCGTGCGTAGCGACGTGGGCAAGGCCACGATCATCGGCTTCCTTTCTGTTTTGGGCCTGCTGGTGGCGGTGTCCACCCTGTCCTACGGCGTGCTCAGTCAGGAGGAGCTGGCGGCGCTGCCGGACAACTCCATGGGCGCGGTGCTGGAGCAGGTTGTGGGCCCGTGGGGCGGCGTGCTGATCTCCGTCGGCCTGTGCCTGTCTGTTTTGGGCGCGTACGTCTCGTGGCAGATGCTGTGCGCCGAGCCGATCGTGCTGATGGCGCAGGACGGGCTGCTGCCGCACTCCATGGGCAGCCACAACGAAAACGGTTCCCCAGTGCGCGCGCAGCTTCTATCGACGCTGGCGATCCAGTTCTTCGTGGTGGTGTTCTTCCTCTCCTCCGCGTCCTACAACGCCATGGTGCAGCTGGCCACCATCATGTACCTGCTGCCCTACATCTTCTCCTCCATCTACCTGGTGCTGCTGGCAATCAGGGGCAAGGGCCTGACCCACCCGCACGCCGGCACGCGTTTCGACGACTCCGGGCCCGAAGTTTCCCGCCGCGACAACCGCAAGCACCTCTTCGTGGGCCTGATCGGCTCCGTGTACTCGCTGTGGCTGATCTACGCCGCGGACCCGGTGTACGTGCTGCTCGGCGCCCTTGCCGTGGTGCCGGGCCTGGTGCCCTACATCTGGACGCGCCGCAAGCACGGCGACAAGCTCTTCAACGCCTTCGAGTGGGTCGTGGTGACGGTGGTGCTGGTCGCGGCGGTGATTGCCATCTACGGCCTGGTCAACGGGTCGCTAACTTTGGAGTAACTCCCAGCCCAACTTCGCACATAGCGTGACGACGAGCCCAAGGAGTGCCACGCGCACCAGCGTCGACCCACCCTTGAGCACCGTCCGCGCACCCAACTGCGCACCCACGACGTTGGCGACTGCGAGCGCGAGCGCGAGCTTCCAGTTGATGAAGCCGCCGAGCCCGAACACGAACAGTGCGCCTAAATTCGTGGCGGTGTTGACCACCTTCGCCATCGCCGCCGAACGCACGAACCCCTGGGTGAACACGGCGGTGAACGCCATGATGAGGAACATGCCGGTGCCGGGGCCGAACACGCCGTCATAGCCGCCGATGACGGCGACAACAAGCGCGGCGAGGGCGAGGCGCTTGCCGGAAAACACCCCGGCGCCTTCCTGCCCAAACTTCGGGTTCAGCGCCACGAAGATGCCCACCCCGACGAGCAGGATGAGGATGATGGGGGTGGCCACGGAGTCGTCGATAAGCGAGACCGCCCTGGCGCCTAGCGCTGCCGCGACCCCCGCGATGAACGCGTAGACCCACGTGATGCGCGGCACCCCGACGCGGCGCACGAGGGTGGCGGCGGCGGACGCGGTGCCCGAAATCGCCGCGACCTTGTTCGTCGCCAGCACGGACGCCGCTGGCATCGCCGTGGCCGACATCAGCACCGGGATGAGCACGAGCCCGCCGCCGCCGATCACCGCGTCGATCCAGCCGGCGAACGCGGACGCGGCGAGGAGGAAAACGATCACGGGACTACTATGCCCCACATGAACCGTTGGCTTGTCGCTGCACCTCTCTCGGTGGCGCTCGGGCTGCTGTTTTCTTTTCTGGGGGTTCCGGCGGCGTGGATCCTGGCCGGGATTCTGGGGGCCGGGTCGGTGGCGCTGGTGACGGAGGAAGACCTGCCCGTCAATGAGCACCTGTTCACCTTCGCCCGTGGCACCGTCGGCGTGTTTGCGGCGCTGCCGCTGGTGGGGATGAACCCGCTGCCCTACCTACTGCCGGGCGTGGTGGCGGGCGCGGTGGTGATCGGCATGGGGTTTGTTGGTGGCCTAATTCTGGCCAACCACGGCGTTTCACGGGAAACGGGCGTGCTGTCGCTGTTGCCCGGCGGGGCGTCGCTGATGCCTGCGATCGCGCGCGACGTGGGCGCGGACATCCGCTACGTCAGCCTCAGCCAGTACCTGCGGCTGCTCATCGTGTCGTTGACGTTGCCGCTGGTGGCGTCGCAGTTTACTTCAGTGACCCGCACTGAGTTGGATCCCTACTGGTGGATGTGGCTGCTGGTCCCGGCGCTGATTGTCGCCGGGGTGTTCGCGGGCAAGCTGTTGAAGTTCCCCAACCCCTCAGTGTTTGGCCCGATGGCGTTGACGGTGCTGGTGGGCGTGCTGGTTGACGTGACCATCGTGCCGCCGCGGCTGCTGTCCATCGTGGGCTTTTTGGCTATCGGGTGGATGTGCGGCGGCGGGCTGAACGTGCCCGCGCTGCGCCGGTTCTCCCGTCTGCTGCCCGCCACCCTGGCGTACATCGCCGGGCTGATGCTCGCGTGCGCCGGCATGGGGTGGCTCATGGCCAAATGGCTGGGCTTGAGCTTCTACGAGGGCTACCTCGCCACCAGCCCCGGCGCGCTGGAGACCGTGCTGGTGCTGGCGACCAGCCCGGCCGTGGTGGCGCTGCAGGTGATCCGGCTGATCATGGTGATCCTGTTCGCCGGGTGGCTGCCCAAGATCCTTAGTGGTGGAGCACCTCGTTCGTGAGCATGTCCATCGGCATGGAGCCGAGCTTGAGCGCCTTGACGTGGAACTCGTGCTCGCTCATTCCCTGGGCGAGCGCCTGGCGGCGCAGGTCCACCCAGTCCTTGTAGCCCAGGGCGTACGACGGCGCCTGGCCCGGCCAGCCCATGTAGCGGTCCAGCTCGAAGGCGAGGTTCGCCTCCGGCATGGCGGTGTTGTCGCGCAGGAAGGCCTTTGCGTACTGGGCGTCCCAGGTGCCGGTGCCCTCCGGGGTGGTCTTGCCTAGGTGGACGCCGATGTCCACCATCACGCGGGCGAGGCGGAGACGCCTGGAGTCGAGCAGGCCCATGCGGTAGCCGGGGTCCTCGAAGAAGCCGTGGTCCTCCATGAGGTGCTCGGCGTAGAGCGCCCAGCCCTCGCCGTGGGCGGAGTTCCAGCACACTGAGCGGCGCCACAGGTTCAGCTCGCTGCGGTTGAGCAGGGCATAGCCGTGCTGCAGGTGGTGGCCGGGGATGCCCTCGTGGAAGACGGTGGACAGCTCCTGCCAGGTGTGGAACGTCTCTTGGCCCTCCGGCACGGACCACCACATGGTGCCGGGGCGGATCATGTCGTCGCTGGGCGGGGTGTAGAAGATGCCGCCGGAGCCGGCGCGGTCGATGTCGCACTCCACTTTGTGCAGGCCGTCCGGCACGTGGAAGGCGTTGGCGGCCTTGTCGTTGATGCCGGACATCCACTCGATCAGCGCGTCGGTGCCGTGGAGGATGTAGCGCTCGTCCTGGTTCAGGTTGCGGTAGGCGCCTGCCACGGAGACGTCGCCGTAGAGCTCGTGCGCGATGGCGCGCTGCTCCTCAACGGTCGTGGCCAGTTCCTCCTGCGCCCACTCGTAGCTGGCGTCCAAGTCCACCTCGCGGCCGTGGAAGAACTCCGCGAACAGCTGGTAGCGCTCGCGGCCCACGCCGTCGTTGTGAGAGGCCTGCGGCGACAGCTCGGTGGACAGCCAGTCCGCCATCTGCAAAAACGCCTCCTTGGCGTGCCCCACCACGTGCGAATCGGGCGACAGCCCCAGGTGGTCCAGCTGGGATTCGGTGTCGCCCAACAGCTCGCACTGGTTGATCACCGCGTCGATCTGGCGGTGGGAGGCAACATCGCCTGTCGACGCCGCCTCGCTCAGCGACTCCCGGTAGCCCGCCAACGCACTCGGGATGCGGGACATGCGCGAGGCGATGTTGTCGAAGTCCTCTTCGGTCACCTTCGGCATCAGGGCGAAGGAATCGCGGATGGTCTGCACCGGCGAATCGATGTTGTTCAGCCGGCACAACAGCTCGCCGCGGTGGTGGAACTCCAACTCCGCGCTCATGCGGTCGCGCAGGATGGCGGCGGTGAGGTTGTCCACGTCGTCGAAGTCGTCCTCGTCGTCGGAGGCGTCGGTGGAGTCGTTGAGCGCGTCCACGTCAGCGACCAGGTCGCGCATCCTGTCCGCCAGGCGCCCCCAGTAGTCCGGGGAGAAATCCTGCAGCTCCCCGTCGTGGCCGTCAATGCCGATTTGGGTGGCCAGAGTGGGGCTGATCTCCGCGAGGTCGTAGACGAAATCCTCACAGGTGGCGTCCAGCAGGGACGGCTCGCGCCAGCGTTCGATGGTCATGCCGAGCGATTGTATCCGACCTGGCCAAATGGACAATTCTATCAAGGGCCAGGTAAATATATTCATATGATCTTCTCGCGTCCACGCACACCGGCAGCCAAGTGTCTGCACCTGATACGGCTGCAAGAAATGACGTCGAGAAGCGATCTTGTGAAGGCAACCGGGCTGTCCCAACCCACCGTCACCCGCGCCATTTCCGCGCTGGTGGACGCCGGCTACGTCACAGAGCGCAACGACCTGACGCAGTCCAAGGGGCGCGGGCGGCCCACCATCCCGCTGGAGCTGGCGGACATGCCCGGCGTGCACGCGGGCGTGGCGGTGGGCACCGAATCCACCTACGTGGCCCTGTTCGACCTGAAGGGCCGCACGCTACTGTGCCGCGACATGGACATCACCGTGAAAAAGGTCAGCGAGGACGACTTCATTCAGTCCATGATGGCGGAGCTGAACCAGATGACCACCAAGCTGGAGCGCCCCATCCGCACCGTGGGTGTGACCACCTCCGGCACGGTGCGCGACCGCGGCAAAGTCTTCGCGCCGAACCTGGGCTGGGACGGCGTGGACATCGGCGACCAGCTGCGCGAGCAGTTCTCGGTACCGGTGGAGGTCTCCTCCATCTCCAGCGCGATCGTGGGCTCGGAGATGCAGTCCACCGCCTCGCTGAACAACCCGTCGGTGATGGCGCTGTTTGCCGACGACTCCATCGCCTGCGCCATCTCCCACCCGGACGGGGTGGAGCCGATCGAGGTGGAGCAGGGCGAGCTGACCACCCAGGGCCTGATCAACGCCATCGGCGTGGAGAATATCCGCACGCTCAAGGACGCGGTGACCGATTCGCGTGAGGACACCCGCTACGCGCTGGACCGCCGCGCCCGCGGCTTGGGTTCGCTGGTGGCGGGGCTGTGCAGCAACTACTCCCCAGCCACGGTGGTGGTGGCGGGCAGCGCGTTCATCGACGATCCGCTGGCCTCCGCCCCGTTCGCCCGCACCGTGCGCTCGGAGGCGAACTGCAGCCCGGAGCTGCGCCTGATCCCCACCCACCGCGAGGTGGTGCGCGACATCGCCCGCGCCGTGGCCCTGGACCACGTGCTGCGCGAGCCTCTCCAGGTGGCGGGGTCGTAGATGAAGCGCGCCGCTTGGGCTTGTGTGCTGCTCCTGGCCGGTTGCGCCGCCCAGGAGGAGGCCGAGCCGTTGCACACCGAGGTGACCACCCAGCCCGCGCCCGACCCCTTCGAGGGTCTGGACGAGGCGGTGGCCGCCATCGAGGAGGAAACGGGCACTGAGGTGGGCGTCGCGCTTTTCGACGGCTCCGAGATGACGCAATCCGGCTCCCTCTACGCGCTGCCGGCCTGGTCCACCATCAAGATCCCCATCGCCCGCGCGGCGGTGGAGCACTGCGACTACGGCGCGGACTACGTCGACGAGCTGACCGAAGCCTCCATCGAGTGGTCCGACAACGACTCCGCCCGCGCCCTGTGGGACTGCATGGGCAGCGACGAAAAGGCCGGGGAAATGGTCCGCGAGGAGATTGCCAAGTCCGGCTCCCAGGTGAAGGTGGAAGGAGCCTTCGGCACCACGAGCTGGTCCTTCCCCGGGCAGGCGCGCTACGCCTACTACTTAAGCCAGCAGGACGAGGACGACCCGGTGATCATGGAGATGCACCACATCGCCGAAGACCAGTCCTACGGGCTAGGCACGCTGGAGACCGTGCCGTTCAAGGGCGGCTGGTCCGACGACGAAACCGACGGCTCATGGCACACCCGCCAGTTCGGCTGGTTCGACGGCTACGGGGTGGCCATCGGAGCGCGCAGCGAGGACGGCAGCTACGACGACACCATGGACGCCTTAGACAAGGTCGCGGAGCTGCTGAAGCTGCGGCTCGACGAACTTGTACAGGGTCTGCAGCACTGACAGCACCGTCAGCACGGTGGCGATGATGCCGAGGATCTCCTTGGGCGAGGAGGACGAGCCGGCACCGCCGAGGATGAGCTTCTTCGGGGTGGTGCTGGGCTTTTCCCTGCCGTTGGCCGGGCGGTGCAGGACGGTGTTCTGCTCGCCCTCGATAGCCTCGTTGCCGGCGCCGACGCCGCAGGTGGAGGTCACGCTGGCCTCACCCTCAGCGGTGACCACGCTGGCGAACCCGTAGTAGCGCATGCGCGGGTCCAGCAGGTTGTGCAGGTGACCGTTGCTGTTGTTGAAGTGGCCGTTCGCGCGGATGAGGGCGTTGACCTCGCCGTAGCCCCAGTCCTGCATCGCCTTGTCCATGCTGGCGACGGAGTGCAGGTTCTCCCCCGGCGCGGCCTTGCCCTTGTACGTGGCGGTGTCGTTGTCGCCGCAGTTGCCGTAGCAGGTGGAGTTGTACGGGCGCTCGTGGCGGAAGAACTTCGCAGCCTCGGCGCCGCGCTGCAGCGCGATGCGGGACAGGCCCGCGTCGTACTTGGCTGCGCCCACATAGGCATCGCGGGTAGTCAGGCCGTGCTTGGCGGCGGCCTGGCGCAAGGTGGTGCCGTTGAACGGCACGTTGCGGTCCCACATGTCCCCGCGCAGCTTGCGCAGCTCGCGCATCGCGATTTGTTGGTCGGAGGTGAGGTTGAACTTCGCCTCCACGGCGATGACCTGGTCGGCGGGCTGGTTCAGCTCTACCCCGGTGACGGGTGCCGGGTCAGCGGCGGCGAACGGGGCGAGGGTCAGAGCTGTGGCGGCCGCGGTCGTCGCGGCGAGTAAACGGGTACGCATAACCTGAGCGTAGCGTGTACCAGAGCATAAAGCCGACTGGGACCAGGGTGAACAGCAGCTCCGGGACGTGGAACAAACCGAACGAGATGTTCACCGACGCGAACGGCACCAGAAACAGCGCGAGCACGATCGCGCCCCAGCGGTTGTAGACGTATGCCAGCATCGGCAGGACCCACACCCAGTGGTGGTACCAGGAAAACGGGCTGACCAGGCAGGCCGTCATGCCGATGAAGGAGGCGGCGAGTGGGGCGGGAGCTCGTCGAGAAGCTAAAAGCGCAAGGGCGGTGACCAGGGCGCAGAGGATAAGCCAGAGCCACAGCTCGTCGTGGCCGGCGCGGGCGAGGACCTGGCGAATGGACTGCGCGCCCGGGTTGTCATCGGCGCCGATGCGGGTGGTGGTGAAAATGGCGTCGTTCCAGAAGCTTTTCGCGTCTGTGACCTCGGAAAATCCGGTGGCGACGGTGCACAGGAACGTGAACGCGGCGATGAACACCGCGCCCCAGCGGCGCTGCTGGATGAGCAGGAGGACGAAGAACGCCGGCGTGAGCTTGATGCCCGCGGCGAGCCCGATGCCGATCCCGGGGAGTTTGTGGCGCGGCAGGAAATCCAGGCACACCAGCCCCATGAGTAGCAGGTTGATCTGGCCGAAAAACAGCGTGCCCTGCACCGGCGAAAGCCACAGCACGAACACGGCGGTGAGCAGGAGGGCATCTTTGCTTGTGGACGCCCGCACCACGAGCAGGACCACCAGCACGGAGAGTAGCTTCCACACCACCCCGAGGGTTTCACTTTCCGTCAGCCACGAAAACACCACGCCGGCGAACGGCGGGTAGGTAAACGGCAGGCCGGGAAGCAGGTCGGCGTCGTAGAGCGGCTGGTGTGTGGCGACCTTCTCGCCGCCCAGGAGGTAGACCTTGAGGTCGCTGGGGAAGGCGGTGGTGAACGCGTTGGGCAGCCCGGTGTCGATGTAGCGCCAGATTGCAAACGCCAGCAGGAGAAGAAGGCCGATCACAGGTCGAGCCCGTCCAGGATCTCGTCGAGCGCATCGGCGACTTGTGCGCGCCAGAGCGTGTCCACTTTGGCGTCGGCGCGGCCCGGCCCGCCGTTGATCACGGCGGTGGGTTTGCCCTGCTTGCGCGCGTCGAGGATGAACTTGTAGCCGCTCATCACCGCCAGCGAGGTGCCGATCGCGATCACGCTCTCCGATTCCTTCAGCCAGGCATCTGCAGTTTGTCTGCGTTTTTTCGGCACCCCCTCGCCGAAGTACACCACATGCGGTTTGAGCCGGTGGCCGCCGCATGTTGGGCAGGCGATCATGCGGAAACGGGCGACGTCGTCGGGTTTGAGCTCCACGTCGCCGTCCGGGTTCAACATTGAGCCCTGCACTTCCACGGAGTCGAAGTAGGTGGGGTTGGCGGCGGTGAGGAGCGCGTCGATAAGCGAACGCTCATGCAGCGTTTTGCAGTCGAGGCAGACGACGTGCTCCATGTCGCCGTGCAGCGCGATGACGTTGTCGGAGCCGGCCTGGGTGTGCAGCCCGTCGACGTTTTGCGTGATGATGCCGCGGATCAGGCCCGCCCGTTCCAGCTCGACCAGCGCGAAGTGCGCGCGGTTGGGCTGCGCCTGGCGCATGTAGCGCATGCCCACGAACGCGCGGGCCCAGTAGCGGTGCACCTGTCTCGGCGAGTGCGCGAACTCCTGGAACGTCATCGGGCGGCCCTTGGTCGGGCGGCCGTTCTTGCTGCGGTAGTCCGGGATGCCGGAGTCCGTGGAGATGCCCGCGCCGGTAATGATGAGCGTTTTCGGGTTTCCTAGTTGCTCGAGGATTTTCTCTTTTGCGTTTTGCGTGGGCGGGGCGGTTTCGGTGACGACCCGCTCGATGGAGCGCACGGCGGAGCGGTGCGCCATGGCGATTGCGGGGTCGTCGAAGTGGGGTTCCATTAAACCGGAAGTGTATCCCCTAGCGCCACAACAGACCGTGTTGTCTATATATCCGGTTTGCGTTTTCGGGCCGAAGGAGTAGTTTATCCACGTCTTTACTACACAAGTGAACAATTCTGTCTAGAAGGAGCCGCTCATGCCTAAGTGGGCAACAAGCTTCGGCGCACAGGTCATCTACGGCCTGATCATCGGCCTCATCCTCGGCTTCATCGCCGTGGACGTTCAACCCCTGGCCGACACCCTGGACTGGGTGGGATCCACCTACGTCAAACTGCTCAAACTGCTGATCCCGCCGCTGGTGTTCACCGCGGTGGTCACCTCGATTGCCAACCTGCGCCAGGTCACCAACGCCGCGCGCCTGGCCGTGCAGACCCTAGTGTGGTTCGCCATCACCGCGTTCTTCTCCGTGGTCATCGGCATCCTCGTCGGCCTGGTGATCAAACCCGGCGCGAACACCTCGGTGGATGCGGCGACGGCGGCGGAGCCTTCGTCGACAGGCTCGTGGATGGGCTTTTTGAACTCCGTGGTGCCCGCCAACATCCTCGGCCTGGGGGTATCCGGCGAGTCAGTGAAGTTCAACGTCCTGCAGATCCTGGTGATCTCCATGCTGCTCGGCATCGCCGCGGTGCGCGTGGGCAAGGCCGCCGAGCCGTTCATCGAGTTCTCCGGCTCCCTGCTCAAGGTGGTCCAGGAGGTGCTGTGGTGGATCATCCGCCTCGCCCCGATCGGCACCGCCGCGCTGATCGGCAACGCGGTGGCGTCGTACGGCTGGGACGCCCTCGGCTCACTGGGCAAGTTCGTGCTGGCCATCTACATCGGACTCGCCTTGGTCATCTTCGTCCTCTACCCGATTGTGCTGGCCGCGCACCGCATCCCGGTGCTGGAGTTCTTCCGCCGCGTGTGGCCCGTGACCACGCTGGGCTTCGCCACCCGCTCGTCCATGGGCGTGATGCCGGTGACCCAGCGCACCACCGAGGAGGCCATGGGCGTGCCCAGCGAGTACGCGTCCTTCGCCATCCCGCTCGGCGCCACCACCAAGATGGACGGCTGCGCCTCCATCTACCCCGCCATCGCCGCCCTGTTCGTGGCGCAGTTCTACGGCATCAACCTGTCCATCTCGGACTACGTGCTCATCGTCATCGTGTCCGTGCTGGGCTCCGCCGCCACCGCTGGCACCACCGGCGCGACCGTCATGCTCACCCTGACCCTGTCCACCCTGGGCCTGCCGCTCGCCGGCGTGGGCCTGCTGCTGGCGGTGGACCCGATCGTGGACATGGGCCGCACCGCCGTCAACGTCACCGGCCAGTCCGTGGTGGCCACGGTGGTGGCCAAGCGCGAGAAGATCCTCGACGAGTCCCGCTGGTAGGGGGTTGACACACCCCCGCCGGTTTGCGAGTATTGCGCTCATGGGGGATTGGAAAACGGATATTCGCAGCCAGTTGGTGGACGTTCGGGGGGCGGACTCTTCGCAACGCTTAGCGCTCCTCAACAATGAGCTCATTCGCCTATCGACGACCCACGCCCTGAGCCGCACCACATACACAGAGCTACAACGAAACCAACAGCACTGGGCACGGGCCTACTGCGTAGGGTTGTCCGTGCGGCAGGCGGTGATCACCGGACGCGCGTCGGCGTACTTGAACGACATGTGGGTGGCCAATACGCCGCTAGATCGGGTCGCACTGGTCGCCCGGCACGTCCCGCCGCGCTCACAGTGGCCGGATGGGGTGCAGTACGTCAAGGGGCGGCTCGCGGAGCGCGACCTGGTGCGGGGGACGGCGATGTCCACGACTTCCCCGCTACGCACATTCTTCGACGTTGCACGTTTCGACGGCTTCGCCCACGCCCTAGTTGTCGCCGACTGGCTGGTCAAACACGGCGGGTGCACCCCGGACCGGTTGCGAACTCTGGTGGAAATCCAACCGACATTCCCCGGGAAGGTTGCTGCCCGCTTCGCCGCACAGCACGTGTCGACCCGTCCGGATTCCGCGCCCGAGTCGTACGCGCGCGGGCTACTCCTCGCTGCTGGCATTACCAACGTGCAGGTCAACGTGTGGGTGCTGGGCGGGAAGTACCGGGTGGACCTGCTTATCAACGGGTGGCTGGTCATCGAGATCGACGGCTGGATCAAATACGACGGTGAAACGTACGGCAAGACCGACGAGCAGCTCATGAAGGAGAAGCAGCGCCAAAACGAGATCGAAAACGACCAGTTCAAGGTACTCCGCTTCTCACCCCGCTACCTCGAAGAGCACCCGGATAAGTTCATTGCCACCGTGAGGAAATGGCTGGCAAAGGGGTACTAACGGGTCGATATGCCCATGTCGATACCTCTATGTCGATAGTTCCTGGTCACAGCGTCGGACCCAATTTCAAAGTCATGTGTACCATAAATCGCTGACCTGCAACTATCGACATAGGCCTATCGACTTCGAGGTATCGACCCCTACCTAAACGGCACCTCGCCGATCGCGCGGCGCAGTTTGCGGGTGCGCAGTCTCTCCGGGTGCCGCGCGAGCTTCTCCACGGCCCTCACGGCGCACATGACGTGGGCTTCCTTCGAGTTGGAGTAGAACGCCTGGGCGCCGGCGGGCAGTTTCGGCACGGCGTGCAGCGGCAGGTCGGACACCGCCAGCAGGGTGCCGTAAGGAACGCGGTAGCGGTAGCCGTTCGCGGCGATGGTGCAGGACTCCATGTCCACGGCCGCCGCCGTGGAGCCGCGCAGCCATTCCCACAGGTCGCGCGGGTCCTTCCACTCCCAGTTCCGGTCGCCGGTGGACAGCACGGTGCCGGTGCGCATGAGCGACGCGTCCGAGCCGTAGACCTTCGACACCGCCTTTTCCAGGGTGCGCTGGATCTCGGGCACGGCGGGGATGGGCAGTTCGCGGCGCAGGTAGTCATCCAAAACGTGGTCGTGGCGCTCGTAGGCGTTGCCCAAAATCAGGTCGCCGATGCGCATGCGGGCGTCCAGGCCGGCGCAGTGGCCGATCATGATCCACGCCTCCGGCCTTAATACCGCCAGCGAGTCGGTGATGGTCTTCGCGTTGGACGGCCCGACGCCGATGTTGATCATGGTGATGCCGTCGCCGTCCTCGGTGACCAGGTCGTAGCGCGGCATCTGGAACTTCGACTCCAGCTCCAGATCCTCCAGCGCCACCGTGTCGGACACGGTCTCCCCGCTCGGCAGCACCAGACGCGTGTAGCGCGAGTCAGGATCAGACAGCTCGCGCAGCCCGAACTTCACAAACTCGGTCACGTGCATGGCGTAGTTCGTGAACAGGATGAAGCGCTGCAGCGAGTCGGCCTCGATGCCGGTGTAGTGCTCCAGCCGTGCCAGCGCGAGGTCGAAGCGTTGCGGCCCGAAGTGGAACAGCGGTTTCTCGGCTCCGTTGAAGGCGTCCCAGTGGCCGTCGACAATCGCGTCGTGCACCTCATCCAGGGTGGGGCGGGGCAGGTTCGCGGTTTCGTCGATAGGCGGCATGCCCTTGATGTAGGCGGGCGGGATCGCCACATCGGAGTACCCGACCTCGACCTCGCACGGGTAGTTCGAGGTCAGCGCCTCAAGCTGCGCCGTGAGGTAGCCCTCCATGAGGTCCGGGCGCGAGATGACGGCGGAGTAGGTGCCGGCCTCGTCGACGTAGCCGAAGGGCTCGGAGCGGTCGATCGGCCGCCACTGCTCCACCTCCACCGTGAGTTTGGGGTAGCGCACCTCCCCGTACCGGTCGAACTCCCCCGAGCGCGCGATTTCGCACGACTGCTCGTAGAGGGCTTTTAGCTTTGCGACGACCTCCGGTACCTCACACATGCAGCCAGGCTACTCACGAATGAGCACACGGCGCACGGCTTCGGCGCGACGGCCGATTTCCTCCGCGGTGCAGCCTTCGCGGACGCACTGCTCAATGAGGCGTTGCATGCCGGCGACGTAGACGCGGGACATGTCCGCGATGAGCTCAGCGTCCGCGTCCTCCCACTCCTTCGAGCGCGGCAGCAGCTGCTCGCGCATCGTGTCCTTCATGACGCGCTGCACCTCGTTGTCGAACACGGTGTGCACCGGGGAGTCGATCAGGCGCACGGCGGCCTCGTTCTTGCCGTCGACGACGCTGGCCAGCTCGACGACGGACGCCTCGAAGTTTTTGTCGATGCTGAATCGCTCCGCGAAGTGCTCGTAGGCGTCCAGCACCCAGTCCATGGCGGCGGCGAGGATCACCGCGTCGCGGTCCGCGAAGTGCTGGTAGAACACCTGGCGGCTCACCCCAGCCTCTTTCACGATTTGGGACACATTGAGGTCGGACACCTCATGGTCGTTGAGGAGGCGGAGCACTGCGTCGACAAGTGCCTTGCGGGTACGAAGGGCGCGCGGGTCGGTGCTGTCAGACCGGCGGCCGGGCAGGTCGTGGTTCATCCTGGACTCTCCAAAGACTTTGGACGTTAGGCTTTTGTGATATGAGCCTAACTGATGACACCATCGCATTATTGCAGAACCTCATCCAGAATGGATGCGTCAACTATTTTTCGGCAGATTCTGGACAGGAGGCAACTAACGCCGACACGTTGGAGGCCTTCTTCGCAGGTACAGACGTACTAGTGGAGCGTTATGAGCCGCACCCTGGACGCGTGTCCATCAGCTTCACCGTGGAGGGCACCGACCCCTCCGCCGAGCCGCTGACGCTCCTCGGCCACACCGACGTCGTGCCCGTGGACGAGGACAAGTGGACCACCGCCCCGTTTGGGGGCGAGCTTATCGACGGGCGCGTGTTCGGCCGCGGCGCCACCGACATGCTCTACATCACCGCGGCGATGGCGGCGTGCGTGCGCGACGTGGCCCGCGGGGAGCGGCCGCGCGGCACCCTAACCTTCGTGGGCTGCGCCGACGAAGAGGCCCGCGGAGGGCTCGGCGCGAAGTGGCTTGCCGAGCACGGGAAGTTCTCCTGGAAAAACTGCCTGTCCGAGGAAGGCGGCTCCCACATCCCTGCCGCCGACGGGTCCGACGCGCTGGCGGTCGTCGTCGGCGAAAAGGGCGCTGGCCAGCGGCGGTTGACCGTCCACGGCGACGCCGGGCACGGCTCCGCCCCGTACGGCCGGGACCTGGCCGTCGCGAAGATCGCGGAGGTGGCCCGGCGCGTCGCCGCGATCGAGCCCGAGGTGCGCGCCGACGACATCTGGGAGGGCTACGTCCGCGCCTGGAAGTTCGACCCCGCGACCGAGGAGGCGCTGTTGCGCGGCGAAGGCTACGAGGCTTTCGGCCAGCTGGAGAGCTACTCCCACGCCATGAGCCACCTGACCATCTCCCCGACCGTGCTGCGCGCCGGAAACGGCATCAACGTCCTGCCATCCGAGGCGTGGCTGGAGCTGGACATCCGCCCCCTGCCAGGCCAGACGCAGGAGGAGATCGACTCGTTGTTGCGTTCTGCGTTGGGCGAGCTCGCCGACGAGGTGGAGATCACACACCTCATCACTGAGGACGGCACGGTCTCCCCCACTTCCGGCCCGCTTTACGACACCATCTGCCAAACCTTCAACGAATTCTTCCCCGGCGCCCCCGTCGTGCCCACCATTGCGGCCGGCGGGTCGGACCTGCGCTTTGCGCGCCGTAAGGGAGGTGTCGGCTACGGGTTCGCCCTGCACGCGCGCGAGGAGACGCTCGGGTCCGTGCTGGGCCAGCTGCACAGCCACGACGAATCCGTCGCCGTGGAGGACGTGGACCTCACCGTGCGCGCGTACCGCTCTCTGATCCGCCGCTTCGTCGGGGCTTAGGCGCTCCCCTTCCGCAGACCCTGGGATCCAAAGCCTGGGATCGGCCGGGCGCGATCCCAGGGTCTGGATCCCAGGGCCTGCCTCAGGGGGTCGTCACTTCTGTCACATTTGCCCCATCCGTGACATACTGGCCTGCATGAAGATCCGCACCCTTGCAATGACCGCCACCCTCGCCGGCACCGTCGCGCTTGCGCCGACCGCCGGCGCCGACGCCATCGACGACACGCTGGCCAAGCTGCCGTCCGGCCCGATCTCCTGCGACCAGGCCTCCCGCTACTGGACCAACGACGCCGACTACCAGCAGAAAGTCCGCCAGGCCCGCGCAGTCGCCGCGTTCGACAGCCGTGGCCCGCAGATCCTCGACGCACTTTCGCGTGTCGACGAAGCCGCGAACCGCTGCGGCCTCAAGGGCACCCAAGGCGGCGCGAAGCCGGCCCAGAACACCCAGCAGCAGACCCAGCCGAAGCAGAACACTCAGAACACCCAGCCGGCCCCGAAGCAGCAGACCCAGAACCCGCAGAACCTGAACGTCCGCCCGCAGATCCCGGAGCGGATCAACCTCGCGCCGGCTGGTGCGCCCAGCTTCGACGTGCCGGTGGCGAATATCACTACGCTGCAGCTGCCGGACATCATCAAGATGATCCAGCAGGCGCTGGCGCAGATCCTGGCTTACTTCAACATCCAGCTGTAGAGCTCGTCCCCGCCAGCGTGGATGCGCACGCCGGGGGTGGGCGAAAGCCACAAATCTGTCTGGAGGGAGTGCTCGCCGTCGAAACAACGAAACGAGATGGTCTCGTTGGTCTTGTCCAGCACCTCAACCGTCGCGCGGGTGAGCCACGCGTTGCGGCGGCGCACCCCGATCAGCCGCTGGTACTCGGTGAACAGCCAGCCACCTAAAGGCGACAGCTCCGCCGGCGAGGCGGGCAGGGCGGGGCGCACGGCGTCGTCGGCGGACCAGCTTTCGCCGCGCACGCCGGTAAACCCCTGCTCGTCGCCGTAGTAGATCGACGGCATGCCCGGCACCGTCATCAGCACCGCCGCGGCCAGGACGGCTTTCTCCGGCCCCACCTTGGAGGCGATGCGGTCCACGTCGTGGTTGCCCACAAACGTGTTGGGCAAAACATCAACAGGATGCCGCTCCAGCGCGTGGGCGAGCTCCCAAAAATTGACGTCCACCAGCGAGGACCAGGTCGCCTTCCACAGCTCATACTGGGTCACGGCGTCCAGGGAGCCTGCCTTGCCTATCGACGAGTAGTCCCCGTGGATGACCTCCCCCAAAAACATCGCGTCTGGAAACTCCGAACGCACGCGGGCGAGCACGTCGGCCCAGAAGTCGGCGGGCACGGCGTATGCGACGTCGAGGCGCCAGCCCGCGATGCCGCGTCGCAGCCAGTGCAGCATAATCTCCACCACCGCGTCGCGGACAGCCGGATCCGCGTGGTGCAGGGTGGCCAGCTCGCCGTGGCCCTCCCAGTCCGTGTCGCCGGCAAGCCTCTGCTCAACCCACGGGTGCGTGCGGGCGACGTGGTTGAAGACCCCATCCAACATGATGTGGATGCCGCGGGCACGGCATTCGTCGATAAGCCAAGCGAAGTCCTCCTCATCGCCGAGGCGGGGGTCGATGCGGAAGTGGTCGAGGGTGTCGTAGCCGTGGGTGGCGGAGGCGAAGATGGGGCCGAGGAGCAGGCCGTTGCAGCCGAGTTCGACCAGGTAGTCCAGCCACGGCTCGAGGGCGCGGAGGCGGTGGGCGGTGTCGTGCTCCTCGCGGATCGGCGCGCCGAGGGCGGCCAGCGGGTAGACGTGCCACCAGATTGTGCGGTCCAGCATGCGACCGAGCCTACGCACCCAACAGCGCCAGGGGCACGACCGCGACGCCGTCCGGGCGGCGGTACGCGCGGGTGCCGGTGGTGAGGATGACGGTGTCAACCACGTCGTCGGGCAACTTCTCCCGCAGCCACAGCAGGTGCTTCACGTCGTCGTCGCCCACGTTCGCGGCGAGTTTGACCTCAAACGCCACGATGGCGCCATCCTGGTCCTGCGCGATCAAATCCACTTCCCTGTCACCTTTGACGGTGCGGAAATGGCCGACGTTGCCGAACGACGCTTGCGCCGCGACACGCACCGACAACGTGGCAAGCGATTCGAAGAGCGGGCCGAGCAGGTAGTTGAACCGGCCGGTGAGCTTCGCCGCGGGAATGTCTAAGAGCCGCAGCACAAACGCTGGGTCCGCGAGCTGGTGCTTCGGCGCTTTCGCCAGGCCCGCGAACGGAGAGCGCCGCATGTCCCACGCCGGCACCGGGTCCAGCATCCACACCTCGGCGAGTTTCTCGCGGTACACCATGGTTGTGGTTTTGGCGGGTTTATTCGCTTCTCCGGGCGTCGCGGCGTCGAGGATCTCCTGGTAGCTCGTGGTGGTCGAGCTCGCCGCCGCGTACGCCGCGAGCCAATTCATCAGCGCCGCCGGGTTGCGCACGACGTAGCCCTGCTCGGGCAGGTCTCGGTCCACCACCCGCGCGAGATACGAGTCGAGTTGCTGGTTGCGCAGCACCGGGGGCGCCTCGTAGAACCCGGGGAAGCCGCCCGATGCGATTGCGTCGATGTAGTGCTTGAGCGTGCGGTCGGTCTCTCCCGCAATCGTCGCGCCCCCTTGGAACAGCGAGCTCATGCTTATCGACGGCTCCGCCCCCGCCCGTTCAAACAGCGCCAACGGCCGCATGCGCAAGGAGAGAATACGGCCGGCTCCGCTGTGAGTGTCTGTGCCCGCCACTGGCGTGGCTGACCCGGTGAGGAGGAACCGGCCGGGCGCGGCGCCCTCATCGACGGCTCGGCGGACGTAATCCCAGGATTCGGGGTGCCGCTGCCATTCGTCGATGAGGATGGTGCCGGGCGCTTCCGCGCTGAAGGTGGGATCTGCGGCGAGCACGCCGGCGCCCTCCTGCGTGTCCAGCCGCATGACGGTGGACGCGCGGCGGCGCGCGGTTTCCGTTTTCCCCACGCCCTTCGGCCCCTCGACTGCGATTGCCGCAGCGTGGGGAAGGAGCTGGTCAAGCTGGGTGTCGACGGCCCGCGGAAGGTAAGTCATGGTGTCCTACACTACCAATTTTCCGCTCCCTACGCTACGAATTTTCCGCACGGTTGATCAAAGGCTGCAAGCCCTTGGCGATGCGGTCCTTCCAGGTTTTGGCGATCTCGTCGTAGCCGCGGTCGTGCGGGCGGATGCCGCGGTGGGTGAAGTTGACCTTGGTTTCGCCGTCGTCGTCCTCGGAGATGTCGAAGATCAGGGAGGTGTCGTCCCATTCGTGGTCGTTGTCGTCGGTGGGTTCGACGTTCCAGACCACGCGCTTGCCGTCGTCGGCTTCGCGCACGGAGAAGTCGCGGTCCTCGACGTGGAACTCGCCGCCCTTCTCGCTGGCGTTGCCTTCCGCTTTCTGGTCCCACCAGCTGTTGGGTTTGGTGATCGCGCGGTAGACCTCTTCGCGGGTGGCGGGCACGGAGAAGGAGGCGGTGAAGTCGCGGATGGCCTGGGCGGTGGTGCCGTCGGCGAAGGTCCAGTCGGACAGGGTGTGGTCCGGGTCGTAGATGGCCACCTCGACGCCGTCGTCCTTGTACTTCATCAGCCCGTCCTTGATCAGGTCGCGGCCGGCTTTGTTGAAGCCGGTCACGCCGGAGACGTCGAAGATCAGCTTGTCGCCGTGCAGCCGGCGCTGCGCCAGCCCGCGCAGGATCTTCTCGGCGGCGGTGAAGTTGATCATGCCCTGCAGCTCCACCACGTCCGCGCCCTCGCGCCGCTGCACGGACTTGATGCCCGGCGCGATGTAGAAGTTGGAGGACAGCAGGTTCAGCCCCAGCGAGCTGGACAGTTCGCGGAAGATTTTCACGCCGCGCACGGAGTTGCCTTGTTTGTTCAAGCGGGGGCTTAGCGACGCGATCCCGAGTTGCCCGGGCAGCGTTCCGATCAGTCCGCCGGCCACCCCGGACTTCGCGGGGATGCCCACGTTGACCATCCACTGGCCGGAGGCGTCGTACATGCCGGAGGAGACCATGACGGCCTGGGCGAGGCGGGCGGCTTCCGTGGAGAGCACCTTCTCGCCGGTGACGGGTTGGGTGCCGCCGTTGGCCAGGGTGGCGGCCATGGCGGCGAGGTCGCCGACGGTGACCAGCACTGCGCACTGGGCGATGTAGCTGGCCACGGCGTCGTGGGCGTCGTCGGTGATCATGCCGCCGTCGCGAAGCATGTGGGCGAGCGCCTTGTTGCGGTCGGCGCTGTCGAGTTCGGAATCCAGCACGCGCTGGTCCACGGCAAGGTCGCGGCCGGCGAGGCGGGAGAAGTAGTCGCGCAGTTTCTCGCTGCGCTGCTCCACCGGGATGTCGGGGCCGCCGATGAGTTGGTTCACCGTGATGGCGCCGGCGTTGATGAGCGGGTTGGCGGGCCGGCCGTCGTCGTCAAGCGAAAGCTCGTTGAATGCCTCGCCGGAAGGCTCCACGCCCACGTGTTTGTGCACCTCGTCGGGGCCGTACATGTCGAGTGCGAGCGCGTAGACGAAGGGCTTGGAGATGGATTGGATGGAAAACTCGTAGTCCGCGTCGCCGACGGTGTAGAGGTGGCCGTCTGTGGTGCACATGGCCAAGGCGAGTTTGTCCGGGTCGGCGTTCTTGAGCACGTCGATGTAGTCGGCGAGTTCGCCGCTGTCTTGGTCGCGGACGTCGTCCACGATGGCTTGGAGGTGTTCGGTCACTGACGAGAGCATGGCGCCAGTGTAGAGGTGTGCGCTGCGAAGCCATTTACACCGGATATAATCGGGTTTATGTACAACGACATTCTCCCAGATTCAAAGCACGCGCACCTCTCCGACGCCCACGCCGAGACCGTCAAGGCGACGCTCGGGCCGGTGGGCGAGAACATCCAGACCATCGCGAACACCTTCTACTCCAAGATGTTCGCCGCCCACCCCGAGCTCATCTCCGACCTGTTCAACCGCGGTAACCAGAAGCAGCAGGCGCAGCAGAAGGCGCTCGCGGCCTCTGTGGTGAAGTTCGCGTCGCACCTTGTGGACGACTCCGCGCCCGACCCGGTGATCATGCTCAACCGCATCGCGCACAAGCACGTCTCCCTCGGCGTGACCGAGGCGCAGTACAAGATCGTCTACGAGAACTTGATGGCCGCGATCGCCGAGGTGCTCGGCGACGCCGTCACGCCCGAGGTGGCCGAGGCATGGAGCGCGGTGTACTGGCTCATGGCGGACGTGCTGATCAAGGCCGAGAAGGACCTCTACGCCTCCGACGGCGTGGCGGACGGCGACGTGTTCCGCCGCGGCAAGGTCGTGGAGAAGCATGAGCTTTCCGACGCAGTGACGGCGTTTACCGTCGAGGGCGAGTTCACGCAGCCGAGGCCGGGGCAGTACACGTCCATAGGCGTCAAGCTTGACGACGGCGCACGGCAGCTGCGCCAATACTCCATCATCGAAGGCGACGCGTCGCGCTACCGCATCGCGGTGCAGAAAGACGGCGAGGTCTCCTCCTTCTTGCAGGAGCGTATCGACGTCGGCGACACCGTGGACGTCACCTTGGCCGCGGGTGACCTGGTGCTGCAGCCGGGCGAGCGCCCGGTCGTGCTGATCTCCTCCGGGATCGGCTCCACTCCCCTGACCGGCATCCTCCGCCACCTGGAGCAGAACGCCGATCCGCGCCGCGTGACGTACGTGCACTCCGACGACTCCGAGGAATCCTGGGCGCAGGCGCAGGAAACCCGCGAGTTGGTGGAAAAGCTGGGCGACGGGGCGCTGAAGACCTACTTCCGCGGTGATGCTGAGCGCGTCGACGTCGGCGAACTCGACCTCGCAGGCGCAGACGTGTACCTCTGCGGCGGCACCGGCTTCCTCCAGGCGCTGCGCGACGATTTGGCGCAGCTGCCCGCCGAGAAGGCCCCGGCCAACGTGTACTACGAGCTGTTCAGCCCGAACGACTGGCTGGTCGCTTAACCCTCCCGCTTAGTCAGACGCGCCCCGCACTGGCCGGGGCGGTCGTGCGGGATGAGCTGCACCTTCACGTCGCCGGCGCCCTGATCCAAGAAGCCCTCGTGCAGTGCGCACACCACTGGGGCGGGGCGGGTGCCCACTTCGGCGATGAAGGGGCAGGCGTTGAGCCCCACCTCGCGCACCTTGGCGGTGGCGGCGTCTGGGCGCGGCGCCGGGTCAAAGCCCATCTCGCGCAGGGTCTGGCATGTGTGGCGCTCCGCGGTGTCCAAGTCCACGCGCAGGTTGTCGTGGCGGCGGGTGTTCACCCGCTCCGCCCACTGGCGGCCGAGGCGCTTCGCGCTGTCGGTGTCCTGGTCGGCCAGGGTGCTGGCCAGCACCTCCACCAGGGCGATCATGGAGTGGGAGGCCAGGTTCGTGCGCGCCACGCGGGCGGTGTAGATGTGCGAGGGGCGGCCGCGGCCGGTGCCGGGGGCGACGCGGCGGGAGACCACACCCGCGGACATCAGCTCCTCCAGGTGGCCACGCACGGTGTTCGGGTGCATGCCCAGCGCTTTGCCGATCTCGGCGACCTGGATGCCGTCCGGGTTTTCCTGGATCACGTGAAACACCTCGAGCTGCTTTAGGCTGAGGTGGCCGACCGCGTTGATCAGATCACCGGCGGGACGGGGCGCGTGATTCCGTTCCATGCGCGTTCTCCTGGAGGCGTTTTGGTGTGACATCAAGAGTATATTCCAACCTAAGATGTAGGACAACTTGGTTTTTGGAGGTGTTGGCCACATGCCACGTGCGGTAGATGTTGCAGCGTGGGCGGTCGTCGTCGCGGGTGTCGCCGCCGTCGCCACCACGGCGGCGGTCACGCAGTCGCGCGAGGGCGAGCTACCCACCGGCGACGACGTGGTCACCGCCGACGTGCGCATCGAGCGCATGCGGTTTGTCCCCAACCAGATCGAGGTCCCGCGCGGCACCAAACTGGTGGTCAACCTGGTCAACGACGGCGACAAAGAGCACGACCTGAAGATCGGGGAGGCCAACTCCGGCAGGCTCTCCCCCGGCGAGGCCAGCGCCACCTACTTCGGGGAGTTCAACAAGGACACCCGCGGGTGGTGCACCATCGCCGGGCACAAGACGATGGGCATGACCTTTAAGGTCGACGTGACTTAATCACCGCCACCTGCGTCTTCACAGCGCGCGCCATCAGCGGCAGAAACGCCACCAGCACGCCGAACGCGATGAAGGACAGCACGATGCGTGCGTAGGAGTTGCCCACCACCAGCCAGGCCAAAAGCGCCGCGTTGAACAGGCCGGCGCGCAGGTAGGCGGCCCGGTTGAGCTCACGCAGTCCCGCCTTGACCGCCGCCGGGCCGCCGCCCATGGTGGTGGGCATGAGGTAGCTCATGGTGCCGATGAGCAGCTGGCCCGCAAACCCGAGCAGCAGCGGCAGGGTGGGGATCTCACCGGCCCCGCCGAACATCCGCACCGCGTACCAGGTCAGCCCTCCGATGAGCCAGGTCACCGCGAACAGCACGGACAGCGCCGGGTAGGTCACGCGCCCGCGGGGATCGTTGAGCACCGTCAGCGCGCTGGCCAAAAATCCCTGGTACAGCCACACCCAGCCCGCCAGGATGACCACAGTGCCCGCGCCCACGACCACGGGCAGGCGCATGAGCGACCCCGCCACCGCCACGACAACACCAGTGCCGGCCAGCGCGAGCGCCACGCCGACGCGGTCCTGCCCGCGGGTGCGCCACATCGCCGGGAACAGCACGCTCAGCGCGCCCATCGCCGCGAATCCGACGAACCCGCCCACGTTGGTGAACATGTGGGCCTGGCGCACCGCGCCATGCCACTGCCCGGGCAGCCCGGCGGACAGCGCGGCGCCGAACAGCGCGCCCACCGGCAGGCAGCACGCGGAGGCGAGGAATCCTACGACCCCGGCATGCTTACGAGACGCCGACCGCACCTGTTTAAAAAGCACCGCCGCGTGCCACGCCAGCACGACCGCGACCACGAGCGCGCCCGCCCACGTCAGCCAGTACCACCGCGCGACCTGGCCTACCAGCACGGCGACGGTGCCGGCGTTGAGGAGGTAGGTGCGGGAAAGTTGGGCGGGCCGGGAGGCGTCGTCAAGCTTGTGCCCCACAAAGCGCTCGGTGAGGTTTTGGGACCACAACATGATCGAGTTGGTCAAAATCCCCAGCGTGAAAATGTGGATGAGCAGCCACGACCCGTCCGGGATGAACGGGTGCGCAAGGCCGGCGAGGATGAACACCGCCATCCAGATGCTCACCGGGCGCGAGGCTTTGCGGTGCCACGCGCGGGGGTTCATGTCAGGCATTGACTCCTCCAGACTTCGGGTTGTCTCGGAAACACCACCAGGTGGCCGCAGCAAAGCACGCCGCACCCGCGGCCAGCACGCCGATCACACCGTTGTAGGCGTCCGTGTAGTCCGCCCCGCGGTCCAGCGCCGCCTGCAGCAGCGACCCCGTCAGCGCCACAGTAACCAGCGTGCCCAGCTCGTAGGACACCTCCTCCACGCCCGCGGCCATCCCGGAGCGGTGCATCGGCGCAGACCCGATGATCGCGATCGAGGAGACACTCATCACCGAGCCCGCGGACAGGCCCAGAAGCACCATGCCTATCGACGTCCATCCGGCCGCCAACGCCACCGCCCCCACTACCGCCCCGAGGAACCCGCCGGCGATGAGCGGCAGGAAGCCGACCTTGTGCAGATATGCCCCGCCGAGTGTGGAGGCCGGGATGGCGGACAGGGCCATCACGGCGACGGTGGCGCCGGCGTGAAGGGGCGTGAGCTCGTCGACAAGCTGCAGCTTCTGCGTGGTCATCAGTTCGGCGCCGGCGAGGACGAACATGCCGCCGGCCGCCGCGAGGACGCCGCCGGTGAACAGGCGGGAGCGGAAGATGTCGAAGGTGAGCAGCGGGTCGTCCAGGCGGTGCTGGCGGCGCACAAACAGCCAGGAACCGGCGGCGGTGGCGGCGAGCGCTGCGAGGGTGATGGCGGGGCTGTTGGCGGCCTGCTTGATGGCCATGGTCAGGCCCGACAGCGCGATCAGGGCGTAGAGCGAGGAGACCACGTCCCACTGTTTGTCCAGGTTGGGCAGGTTTTCCGGTGCGAGCGCAACGGTGAGCACGAGGGCGACAATGACGATGGGCACGTTGATGAGGAAGACGGAGCCGACCCAGAAATGCTGGATCAGCGCGCCGCCGACCACCGGTCCGAGCGCGCCGCCCGCCACCGCCACCGAGCCCCAGATGCCGATGGCGGTGTTGCGCTCGCGCTCGTCCGGAAACGTCAGCCGGATCAGCGCGAGCGTGGCCGGCATCATCACCGCAGCGCCCATGCCGAGCATGCCGCGCGCCAGGATCAGCTCCAGCGGGCCGGGCGCGAACGCCGCGCCCAGCGACGCCAACCCGAAGATAGCCAGACCCACGATGAACATCAGGCGGTGGCCCACCCTGTCGCCCAGCGCGCCGGTGCCCAGCAGCAGGCCGGAAAGCACGAGCGGGTAGGCGTTGATGATCCACAGGCCCTGCTCCGGGGAGGCGTCAAGGGAATGCTCCAGCGCCGGCAGCGCGGTGTACAGGATGGAGTTGTCCAGGCCAATCATGAGCAGCCCGAGCGAGACCACCGCGAAAAATCCCCAGCGCTGCGCCTTAGTCATGGGCAGATGGTACCGCGCGCAAAAAAGTGCGCCCCGGTTGCGGGACGCACTGTGTTTAGTTGGCGGGCTTAGCGCATTGCGAGGAATGCTGCGCCGATGCCGAGGACTGCCAGGGCCGCGACGACGCCGCCGATGATGGCCGCGACGTTGACCTGGTTGTTAGCCTGCTTCGGGGCCTCGGCCTTGGCCTTGGCTTCCACCTTCTGCTCAGCCTTGGGCTGCTCGGCGGGGACTTCACCCGGCTGGGCGGGGATTTCTTCCGCCGGCACGAGCGCGGTCAGGGGGTGCTCTTCGGCGACCTCGACGGGCTCCGGCTGTTCCACCTCGACGACCTCCTCCGGCTGCTCGATCTCCTCGACCTCAGCCTTTGCGCGGGCACCGATGGACTCGGCGTACGCGCCGATACGCGGGTTGTCGAGTACCAGGGAGTCCCAGTCGGCGGGGACGAGGACCTTGCCCGCCGGGGTGTCGGCGAAGTACGGCTTTTCGGAGTAGTTGAAGTAGTCGAACTGGCGGTCGTAGTTCATCACCGACTGGTAACCGGCCTGCATCGGGGAGCCTTCAGCGATGTCGGTGACGTACTGCTGAGCACCCCAGTGGCGCAGACCCAGGGTGTGGCCGAACTCGTGCAGGATGGTGTTGCGCACCTGCTCGTCGTTCGCACGCCCGCCGGGGTTGGCGACGTAGAAGGAGCTGTCGCCCACCAGCGACAGGCCCGTGGCGTTGGAGCCGGCGCGCATCCGGTCGCCCAGGACGCCGGGGCGGAAGATGTTGGCGCGGTCACCAAGGTTGTTGATGGTGTTAATGAGCTGGAACGCCTCAAACTTGCTCGGGTCGAAGTACGAGTCGCGGTACTCCAGCGTCTCGCCGCCGTGGACGTCGGAGTAGTTGGGGATGTTGGTGTAGTGCTCGCCGGCATCGATGTGCAGGCTAATGCCGTGGTCGGCAAACAGGTCCACTAAATCGTTCAGGCTCTGCTTCGACGGGGCGTAGGAGGTACGGTTGGCGTTGGCGCACTCGCGGGCGGCAGAAGTGTCGCAGCCGAGGGTGTCGTATTCGGATGCCATCCAGTTCAGCTGGAGGAAGACATCCGGGCGGTTAGGGTCGGCACCCCAGTCCGGCAGGGGGATTTCCGTGCCATCTGCTAAAACGACGCCTTGTTCTTCCCAGATGTCGGGCAGGCCGTCGCCGTCGGAGTCAACGAGGGTGGTGGTGTTGGTCAGCACCGGTGCCAGCTCAACGTCCTGCTGGGCGTGTGCGACGTTCGCGCCGGAAACCGCGATGGCGGCGGCAACTGCTGCGGCGATGGTGTTTCGGAATGCTGCTCGCATCTCGGTGACTCCTTGGTGTGTGTTTTTCTCTTTGTGACAACCCTGAGTTTATGCACCGAATATGCGCAGGTAAACCGCTCGCCGCCAGGCTGAAAAATACCCTAAATCGTTGAACATTCTTTCCGGATTGTTCAACGTTTCCACCCATTCCTAGCTGCGGATTGTTCATCAATCCGGGGGCGCGTTCCGGGGTTTCGTCAGTATTGTTCAACGATCAAACTGCGATCGCGTGCGGATGGTTGAACAATCCGTCAGCACTGCATTTTATGCACACTAAGGTGTTTTCCAGCATGGATCCCGGCAATTTTGCGTCTACCTGCATGTTTGGATTGCATACACAACTCATACACTCTTATTTTCCCCGGGTTTCCCCTCAGGGGTGTAGCAAACCCCCTGGATTGTTCAAAGATCCGCGGATTGTTCAGCAATCCGGAAAACCCTACTACCCCCGTTTTTTACCCCCGTTGCGGCGGCAAGGCACCGTCGCAAAGCAAAAAGCCCCCTTTAACCCGAGTTTCTGCGCATCTTGGCGCGGCGCATATCGATGGCCAACGCGATGCCAATGACCGCCGCGTGCTGGCGTTCGTCCAGGCCGGGCTCGATGCGCACGCGGTAGCTGGACTTGCCCATCAGCATCCGCCCCATGCCGGAATACTCGGCGTCCACGGTCGCGAGCGGACGGCCCTGGCTGGTCAGCGTGTAATTCAGCTGGAACGCCTGCCCCTGGATCTGCACGTCCGGGAAACCCGCGACCTCCACGTCGAACTTCGCGCCGATCCAGGCGAAGCGCTGCGTCAACCGCGCGAGCTCCAGCGGCGGGTTGACCTGGTGCACGACGTACTTGTCGCGGATGAAGTTCACCGGGTCCTCGATGCTCAGCACGTGCGCGCCGGCCGCGTCGAACACCTCCACCCCGCGCGACGCCTTGACCAGGTCGCTCATCTTCAGCGTCTGCCTGGCCGTGCCCAGCAGCTCCCCGCCCGGGCCCTCGATCGCGAACGTGTCGCGGCCCAGGGCCTTCGTTTGCCTTACGACGATCTCACGTTCCCTAAACACACCACCACCCTAACGGGGCGTGGCTGGTTGTGGGTGGGTGGTTTGGGCGGCTGGTTTTGCCTGCCCTGTCCCCCATCTCCACAAACCCCTAGTAAGCCCTCCCTAGTATGGCCATTTTTGGGCCTTAATAGGGGTTTGTTGCTCGGGGTATGTCCCGACGCCCGCCAGTCGAGTCGCTAACAGGTGAGACGCTCCCATCTCCGAGAGATACGCCTTGCCGTCGAGGTTGCGAGTACACTAGGGAGCCGTACGCCTCGGTGTCGCCTCTGCGAAAGCATGCGCCCGGGGCTTAAACTTTTTCGACTGGCCGCGCAGCGGAAAACCCCGGCGGGCTGGGGTTCCAGCCTGCCGGGGTTTCGCGCCTAGCTCAGAGGAGCGTTAGTTCGAGCTGCCCTCCGAGGAACCCGCGGAGGAGCCGTCAGCGGAGCCGGCCTCGGAGCCAGCCTCACCAGCGGCCTCGCCTGCGTCCTCGGCGGTTTCGTCGCGGCCGGGGGTGTTGGTGACGGGCGGGACGACCGTCGTCACGCGGTCACCCCCGAGGGAGGAACCGCCCACGCGCACCTCGTCGACGGAGGTCGACTTCTTCGGGCCGATGGCGGTGAACGCCTCGCCGGCCTCGTTGGAGCACCAGTCGTAGAGGACGGAGCCCGCGACAACCACGCCGGCGGCGATAGCTGCCCACTGGCCGTACTGCTGCACGTCCGGACGCATTGCCAGCTCCTGCAGCATGCGGTTCGCGGCCTCGGCCTTCGCGCGCAGCTCGGCGACCTGCTCGTTCTCCTGGCCGCGGCGGCCGTAACCGAAGTTCGGCGTCTTGCGGCGGATCTCATCCTGGATCTCCGCGGAGATCTGGTTGAACTGCTCGTTCACCGCGTTGACGTACGGGGCAGCGACCTCTCCCAGCACCTGGCCCGCCAGCAGCAGCGGCACCATGTACAGGATCGGCGAGCGCACCGCGTTGGCGACACAACGGCCGAGGATGTCGGTGCCTTCATCCACGGTGGCCTTGGTGGTGACCAGGGTGGTCGGCACTTCGGTGACCGTGATCTGCGGCAGCGTCTCCGTGACCACCGGCGGCAGCGTGTACGTTGCCGTCGCGGTCACCGGCGGGGTGTAGCCATCCACCGGGGTCGGTGCGACCTCGGTGACGGTCTTGCCGGAGTCGTCCACAACCACAACCACCTGGCCCGGAACATCCGGCGTGGTGGTCACTTCCGGACCCTCAACGGTGGTGACCACCGTCTGCGGCTCCGGCGTCACCGTCTGCACGGTGGTGACCGGCGTGGTGCGAGTGACCGTGATCGGATCCTGCGTCTGCACCACAGTGGTGACGATCGGCTCCGGGGTCTCCGTAGTGGTGACCTCAGAGGTGACCGGCTCCGGAGTCTCCGTGATGGTGACCTCGGAGGTGACCGGGTCCGGCGTGACCGTGGTGACCTCGCCGGACACGGTGGTGGTCACCGGCGCCGGGATGATCGTGGTGGTCTTGACCTCGCAGTCGCACGGTGCCACACCCGTGGTCGGGGTGGACTGCGCCTTGTTCGTCGGCGTGTTCGGGGTGCGCTCCACCACCGTGGTCTCGGTGACGAAGCTGCCCGGAACCGTCGTCGTCTCGTTGGTCGTGCCCGGCACGGAGGACACCACGGTCTCGGTGGCGGTGACCGGCGGTGCGGTCGCGATCGCCTCGTTGACGTGGTAGCCCGCCGGCGCGGAGACCTCGATCACGATCTCCACGGACTCGCCCGGCTCCAGGGACAGGCCGCGGCCTGCAGACTCCAGCGCCTTGTTGATCTCGGCGGTGAACTCGTCGGCGTCGCCGCCGTCCAGGCGGGTGACGTTGTCCACGATGTCGACGCCGTCCAGCTTCACGGAACCGGTGTTGGTCACCGTGTAGCGCAGCTCCATCGTCTCGCCCTCGCCGATCGGCAGGGCGTCGCCCTCGGTCTCGGCGTCGCGCCATGCGTCGTCGCCCTCATCCGCGCGCTTGATCTCCTTGAGGATCTCCAGCTGCGGGGAGTCGGAGGAGGCGTCATCCGGCGGCGCGGTCACGGTCACCACTGTCGACGGCACCGTGGTGCCCGGCACAGTCGTGTGCGGGTTCGTGGTGCCCGGGATCGTGGTGGCCGGGATGGTCACCGGCGGCACGGTCACGCCCGCGACGTTGTCGTGGCGGCCGGCCGGGGCCTTCACCGTCACGGTCACGTCCATGGACTCGCCCGGCTCGAGCGCGAACGGAGCGACCTTGCCCAGCTGGGCGTCGATGGCCTGCTGCAGCTCGGCGTTGTCTTCCTTCACCTCGTCGGTGAGGCGGATGCCGTCGATAGGCAGAGTGCCCTTGTTGGTCACCCGGTAGGTGATGTCCATGTCCTCGCCGGCGTTGACTAGGGCGTGCTCGTCGCGGCCGTTGATGAACTTCTTCACCTCAAGCAGCGGCGAGTTCGCGCGCGCGGTGGTGGACACCGTCGTGCCCGGACGGGTGGTGCCCGGCAGGGTCGTGCCCGGGATGATCACCGGCGGCACCGTCGTGGACGGGCCGGTCGTGCCCGGGATCGTGGTGCCCGGACGGGTGGTGCCCGGAACCGTGGTCTCCGGCACCTCGGCGCGAGCTTCGTTGACGTGCTCGCCCTTAGGCGCGGTGACCTCGATGCGGATGTCCTGGAAGGCGCCCGGCGCGAGGTTGAACGGCTTGGCCTTCTCGGCCAGCTCCGCGTTGATCTCGTCCTGCAGCTCCTGGTTGTCCTCGCGGATCTGGTCCGCGACCGCGATGTCGGTCAGTTCCACGTTGCCGGTGTTGCGGACGCGGTACCAGATCTCCATCTTCTGGCCCGGAGTGACGGAGGCGTCCTCGCGGCCGTTGATGCGCTTTTCAATGTTCAGGCGGCGCAGCTCAACCGGCGTGCAGACAACGTTGTTGCCCGGGCCGTCGGTGTCGCCGTCCATGTTGACCACGTTGACCAGGCCGGAATCCGCACCCGGGTTCGCGCCCTCGGCGGTGCACTGGCCGACAGCCTCCGGCAGGTTGTTCGCCGCGGCCTCAGCCAGGGTGCCGGTGACGGTGACCTTGTAGTCCTTGTACTTGCCCGGCTTCAGCTCAGCAGCGTCGGCGACCTTGTAGCGGCCGTTCTTCACGTCCACAGCCTTCTCATCGACGGTCACTTCGTTGACCGTGAAGCCGGCGCCGCGCAGCGGCACGTCCCAGATGGTGGCGTGCTCGCCGGCGACCAGACCGGAGTTGCGAACGCGGATGACGTACTCGTTGGAGTAGTTGTAGCTGCCCTCGTCGTTGCGGGTCAGCTCGACGTTGCCCGCACGAGCAGCAAGCTTCTCGACGGCAAACTGCGGCCGCTCAGGCGCCGGCGCAGTCGTCGTCTCCGTGACCGGCGGCGGCGGAGTCTGACGCGTCGTCGGCGTGGACTGTGCCTTATCTTCCGGCTCGTTCGGGGTGATGGTGACCTGGGTGGTCTCCGTGGTCACCGTGCCCGGAACCGTGGTCCCCGGGACCGTGGTGTCCGGGCTAGTCGTGCCCGGCTCAGTCGTGCCCGGGATGGAGGACACGACGGTCTCTTCGGTCACCACCGGCGGAGCGCTCACCTTCGCCACGTTGGTGTGAGCGACCTTCGGCGCCTTCACACCCTCGAGCTCGATGGTGATCTCCTGCTCCGGCTCGAGGTTGATGCCGTCCGGGTGCTCCTCAGCCAGTTTCGCCTCCAGGGCCGCGTTGATCGCGTCCTGCAGCTCCTGCTGGCCTTCCATCTCTTCGACGGTGTCCGTCAGGACCACGCCGTTGAGCGGCAGCGAGCCGGTGTTGGTGATCACGTAGCGCAGGTCCATGGTGCCGTCGGCGTTCACCGGTGCGGCGTCCTGCGCTTCCTCAGCATCGCGCCATACGCCGTCGACGCCGCGGATGTACTTCTTGATCTTCAGCTCAACCGAGTCGGTCGCTGCGTCATCCGGCGGCGCGGTCACCGTGACCACGGTCGCCGGCACGGTGGTGCCCGGGAGCGTGGTGCCCGGAACGGTCACCGGCGGGACATCGACGTTGACCTCGTTGCGGTGCTTGCCGGCCGGGGCCGGCACAGTGATGGTCACGTCGTGGGACTGGCCCGGCTCGAGCGAGATCGGGGCGAACTTGCCCAACTGCGCGTCGATGCGGCGCTGCAGGTCCTCGTTGGCCTCTTCGATCTTGTCGGTGAGGCGGATGCCGTCGATACGCACCGGGCCCTCGTTGGTGAGGCGGTAGGTGATCTTCATGTCCTCACCCGGGACGACCACAGCGTGCACGTCGCGGCCGTTGATGAACTTCTTCACCGACAGCTTCGGCGAGGACGCGCGTGCCGTGGTGGACACCGTGATACCCGGCTCAGTGGTGCCCGGGATCGTGCTCTCCGGGATGGTTACCGGCGGAATCGTCGTGGACGGACCAGTGGTGCCCGGGACCGTGGTGCCCGGACGGGTGGTCTCCGGAACCGTCTTCGGCGGAACCTCAGCCGTGACCTCGTTGTTGTGCTCGCCCTCAGGTGCCTTGACCGGGAACTTCACGTCCTTGTACTCGCCCGGTTCCAGGTTGAACGGGTTGTACTCCGGCTTCGCAAGCTCAGTCGCGAGCTTCTCGTTGATCTGCTTCTGCAGATCCGGGTTGTCTTCCTTGATCTGGTCCGCCAGCGTGATGTCCGTCAGGGTCACGTTGCCGGTGTTGCGGACGCGGTACCAGATCTCCATCGGCTCGCCCGGGGTGACCGGGGCATCCACGCGGCCGTTGATGCGCTTCTCGATGTTGAGGCGGCGCAGCTCAACCGGCTCGCAGACGATGTTGTTGTCGATGCCATCGCCGTCACCTTCCATGGTGACCACGTTGACCAGGCCGGAGCCTGCGCCCGGGTTCTGCGGCTTGACGGCCTTGCACTGGCCGACGGCAGCCGGCAGCGCAGCTGCAGCCTCGTCGGTGACGGTGCCGTCGACCACCACGCGGTAGTCCTTGTACTGGCCCGCGTCCAGCTCGGCGACGTCGGAGATGAGGTAGCGGCCGTTATCCGCGTCGACCTTGGTGCCGTCGACGGTGACTTCGTCGATGGCGAAGCCGACACCGCGGACCGGCACGTCCCACACCTTCGCGTGCTCGCCGTTGACCAGGCCCGTGTTGCGCACGCGGATGGTGTACTCAGCCTTGTAGGCGTACACACCCTTGTCATTGCGCTCCAGGGTGACGCCCGGGTTGCCCGCGTTGAACTTCTCCACAGCGAACTGCGGGGCGTCCGGCGGAATCGGAGTGGACTGCGCCTTGTTGGTCGGCGTGTTCGGAGTGATGGTGACCTGGGTGGTCTCCGTGGTCACGGTGCCCGGAACCGTAGTCCCCGGGACAGTGGTATCCGGGTTCGTGGTACCCGGCTCCGTCGTACCCGGGATAGAGGACACAACGGTCTCCTCCGTCACCACCGGCGGAGCAGTCACCTTCGCCACGTTGACGTGGTAGTCCTTCGGCGCCTTCACCGTGATCTCGACGGTTGCAGCGTTTTCGGCGCCCGGCTCGAGGTTGATGCCGTCCGGGAACTCCTCAGCCAGCTTCGCCTCGATTGCCTTGTTGATCGCTTCCTGGAACTTGTCCTTCTCCTCCGCGAGCTCCGTCACCTCATCGATCAGGGCCACGTTGTTCAACGGGACCGAACCGGTGTTGGTGATGGTGTAGCGAAGCTGGATGTCCTCACCCGGCACGACCGGGAGAGCATCTGCCGGTGTCTCGGCGTCGCGCCAAGCATCCTCACCGTCAGTTGCGCGCTTGATCTCCTTGAGGATCTCAAGAGACACGGTGTCGGAAGCGGCGTCATCCGGCGGTGCGGTCACGGTCACCACAGTCGGCGGCACGGTCGTGCCCGGAACCGGGGTGCCCGGGATGGTCGACGTAGTCGGGGTGCCGTCAACGGTGGTGACGGTCGTGCGCGGCGGCGCGGTGGTTTCCGGGATGGTGGTGCCCGGAACCGTGACCGGTGGAACAGTCACGTTGACCTCGTTGTCGTGGCGACCAGCCGGCGCCTTGACAGTGACGGTCACGTCGGTGGACTCACCCGGCTCAAGCGAGATCGGGGCCACCTTGCCCAGCTGCGCGTCGATGGACTGCTGCAGGGCGGGGTTTTCTTCCTTCACCGCGTCGTTGAGGCGGATGCCGTCGATACGCACGGCGCCCGTGTTGGTGAGGCGGTAGGTGATGTCCATGTCCTCGCCAGCGACGACCATGGCGTGCTCGTCGCGGCCGTTGATGTACTTCTTCACCTCGAGCGACGGGGAGCCCGCGTGCGCGGTGGCGGTGACCGTGGTCGGCGGCACCGGACGCTCCGGCACCGTGGTGCCCGGGATGGTCGTCGCCGGGACGGTCGAGCCCGGGATGGTGGTGCCCGGCACCGTGGTCTCCGGGTTGGTGGTGCCCGGGACGGTCACCGGCGGGACGGTGGTCTCCGGGATGGAGGTCTCCGGGCGGGTCGTGCCCGGCACGGTGGTCTCCGGCACCTGGGCGCGCACCTCGTTGGTGTGCTCGCCCTCGTACGCGGTGACCGGGAACGTGATGTCCTTGACTTCGCCCGGCGCGAGGTCGAAGGCCTCGATCTTGGCGATCTCAGCGTCAATCTCCGCCTGGAGCTCCTTGTTGTCTTCCGTGATCTGGTCTGCCAGCGTGATGCCGGACAGCGTGACGTTGCCCGTGTTGGACACGCGGTACCAGATCTCCATCGGCTCGCCCGGGGTGACCGGGGCGTTCTCGCGACCGTCGATGCGCTTTTCAATGTTCAGGCGGCGCAGCTCAACCGGCTCACAAACGATGTTGTTCTCGCGGCCGTCGGAGTCGCCCTCCATGGTGACCACGTTGACCAGGCCGGAGCCTGCGCCCGGGTTCTGCGGAGTGACGGCGTCGCACTGGCCGACAGCTGCCGGCAGCGCGTTCGCTGCCTGATCGGTGACGGTGCCGTTGACCACCACGCGGTAGTCCTTGTACTCACCCACGGCCAGCTCAGCCTCGTTGGAAATGAGGTAGCGGCCGGAATCCGGCTTGACCTCGGCGTCGTCAACGGTGACGGAGGTGATGTCGAAACCGACGCCCCGCACCGGCACGTCCCACACCTTCGCGTGCTGTCCAGCAATCGGGCCGGTGTTGCGAACACGGATGGTGTACTCGGCGGAGTAGCCGTACTGGCCGTTCTCGCTGCGATCCAGGCTGATGCCGGTCTGGTTGTTGAGCTTCTCTACTGCGAACTGCGGGTCCGGAACGACGGCGGGCGGCACTTCGGAGGTTGTTGGCGTAGAGCGTGCCTCGTTCGTAGGGGTCGGTGGGGTGACCGTGGTCTGGACGACCGTGGTCTCCGTCTGGGGCTGCACCGTCGTGGTGGCGTTAGTGGTGCCCGGAACCGTCTTGGTAACGGTCTCCGTCACTGGGACCTCAGGCGCGGTCGCCTTAGCCACGTTCACGTGGGCACCCTTCGGCGCCTTCACAGTGACGATGACTTCCTTCTCTTCACCCGGTGCAAGCTCAAAGCCGCGGCCCTCTGTCACGAGTGCCTCGTTCAGGGCGTCGGTAAGCGCCTGGCGCTCAGCCGTGGTGCTGCCCTCGATGCTTGTGACCTGATCGACAATGTCGATGCCGGTCAGCTTCACCTTGCCGGTGTTGGTCACCGTGTAGCGGATCTGCATGTCCTGGCCCGGGGTGACCACGGCTGCCGGCTGGCCGGCCTCCGCGTCGAGCCACGGATCGGTGTCCTTCGCGCGGATCTCCTTGAGGATGCTGAGGTTCACCGGGGTCGACGACGCATCATCGGACGGCGTGGTCGTCGGCGTGACCACACGCTCCGGCACTGTTGTCTCCGGAACGGTGGTCACGTTCGGGATCGTGGTGCCCGGGATCGTCGTTGCAGGGATGGTCACCGGTGGCACAGTTGGCTTTGCGACGTTCACGTGCCCGTCCACCGGCGCCGTCACCGTGATGGAGCGCTCCACCACCTGGCCCGGCTGCAGGTCGAGCCTGATGCCCTGGAGCTTGGCGTTGATCTCCTGCTGGAGTGCGGTGAGGGGTTCGGTGGTGGCGGACTGCACCTCGTCGATAAGCGAGATGCCCTTGAGCGGCACGCCGCCGGTGTTGGCCACGCGGTAGGTGATGGTCATCGGCTGACCCGGGACCACTAGGGCGTTCTTGTCGAAGCCGTTGATCAGCTTCTGGATGCTGATGCCAGGCGTGTTCGCCGTCGCCGTGGCCGTGGCGGTGATGCCCGGCAGTGTGGTGCCCGGAACTGTGGAGCTCGCGTTGGTGGTGCCGGTAATCGTGGTCGGCGGGACCTCAGCTCGTCCCTCGTCGGCGTGGTAGCCCTCGGGGGCCTCCACGGTGATCTTGATGTCGCGGATAGCGCCCGGCGCGAGGTCGAACGCGTTGATCTTCTGGAGCTCGGTGTCGATCTGTGCCTGGAGCGCCTGGTTGCCTTCCTTGATCGTGTCTGCGACCGTGATGCCGGTGAGCGTGGTGTTGCCGGTGTTGATCACGCGGTACCACAGCTCGGTCGCTTCACCAGCGGTGAGCGCGGTGTCTTCGTAGCCGTTGATCCGCTTTTGCACCGTGAGGCGACGCAGCTCGACGGGCTGGCAAACGATGTTGTTCTCTGGGCCGTCGGAGTCACCTTCCATGGTGACCATGTTGACCAGGCCGGAACCGGCACCCGGGTTCTGCGGGGTGACGGCGTCGCACTGGCCGACAGCTGCCGGAAGCGCGTCCGCAGCCTTGTCGGTGAGCGTGCCGGTGACGACAACCTTGAAGTCCCTCGTCGCACCCGCCGCCAGAGTGGCCGGGTCGCTGACCTTGTACCGGCCATTAGTTGGCTGGACCTGGTTGCCATCTACGGTGAACTGGGTGATGTTGAACCCAGCACCCTTCAACGGGGCGTCCCACACCTCGGCGAACTGACCCTCGGCATCGCCGGTATTGCGCACCCGCACGATGTACTCAGCGCTATAGGCGTAGCCTCCTTCGCTGCGGCGCTGCAGCTGGACGCCGCCGGCCTGGAGGCCGATTTTCTCCACGGCAAACTTCGGGTTCTGGACGACTGGTGGTTTGGCTGGAATGACGGCGTTTGCCTCATCATCGTTCGACCGGACAGACACCATTTGGAGATTCTGTGGGAACGGGTCGTAGGTGAAACCATCTTGAATTCCACCGTTGAACGTCGGGAAGCCCTGATTGTTCGGGTCAAAGGTGCCTTGTGCGAAAGCGGAATTTCGGTGCTTGTAATCGTTCTCTGGCTGGGTCTTTAGGGGAACATCGACGGTGATTGTCTCAGACGTTTCTGCACCCCCGTCGAGATCGAACTCTGGAACTTTCGCCAGTTCGACGTTGATGGCGTTTTGAAGCTCCGTTGAACGCTCTCCTGCTGTCACAGCGTCTTGCAGCTTAATGCCAGTGACCTTGCCGCGCCCCGTGTTCTTTATGTCGTACCGGATGGTGATTTTCCCGTTGACGGCAAGCTCAGGCCAGTCACTCGGATCGGTGTCCTGAGCGTCCTGACCGTTGATGTACTTTTTGATCTCGAGTTTCGGATCACAGTCACCGGCCGCCACAACATCGTTCGCCGGGGTTGGGTCGATCTCGTTGCCGATCACCGCAACCTTGTTGATTGCGCACTTGCCGTCTGCAACTCTCGCGTTCACCTTCAACGTTGCAGACTGACCCGCCCCCAACGGCCCGTGGGTCCAGTTGATCGATCCGTTAGTCGACCTGCTTTGTGTGAGCCAACCCTGGGTTTGTGGTTCCACCCGAACGTCCGAGAGGCCGCTTGAAATGAGATCGCGGACAGTGAACCCAGACGAAGAGCACCCGGAGTTATTGGTGACGGTGACGGTCCACTGTGGCTGCCCGTCGATCATCTCCAGCTTCTTGGCGATAGACAGATCTACATCAGCCTTCCGGTACTCCTGCACCGTGATCGCATTAGTCGTCGCGTCGTTGTTGTACGATGCCGGGACCTTCTCAACGGACACCAAACCGATTTTGATGTCATCTTTGTTCGTCGCGTTCGGGTTCTCCACCGAGATCTGGTAGGCGTCGCCTGTGCCGTTGACGCTGAATCCGAGGTTGCCATTGGCATACGTCCATGCGTTGCCGTAGATCCCGTCCACGAGCTTCTGATCGGTAGGTGTAGAGAGATCATCCACCTGCCAGTAGATCATGGAGCCGTCAAGCACGTTCGTGCGGTAAAGGTAGCGGTGGCCGTTCTCTGAGTTGATGGACCACGCGTACGGGCTCTTGTCGAAGCCTACGTAAGCCCAGTCGTTCGCACTCGTTGGCCTTGCATCCCCGAGCTTCTGCCTAGTCGACTTCACGCGATTTCCTGCCGCTGTCACCTCAGGAATGGAGAATTCTGTCTTGCTCCCGCCGTTGAACTTGACACGGTAGATGTCGCCGGTGCCGTTACCGGAATTGTTGGAAAAGACGTAGTTGCCATTCAGGTCAAACGCACCGTTTGTGATACCGGAGCGAACATCGACATCAACCAGGCCGTCGACCCGTCCGATGCTCTCCGCCTTTCCAGTCACGGGACTGATTCGAAGTAGGTGGCCTGCTGGGTACTGGGGATCAGGGTTGTTGTTAGAAAGGCCGGAATCGGCACCGTTCTGCGGCCTGTCCTGCGAGACTGCGTACAGATATCCATCGGCCGGGTTATACGCGAGAGCGTTGTAGACCCACGGGCTCACGCCATTACCGTTCACCGGCTTGAAGGCATTATCGCCTTGCACTCCATCAACCCGGTACTGAAGAACTGTGTAGTTGCGCTTCACGTTCCTCGGACGGGAACCATCCGGGTTCATGTAGAAACTTTCGGCGATCCAAGTCGAGACACCGATATCCCGCTTCGTCACCTCGACGATGCACGCGTCAGTGTTTTCTGACGCCTTGAGCGGGTCGCGGAGACCCGGGTTGGCTTGGAGATCGACGGTGTCAACAGCGACATCCTCGGCCTTGATTGTGCCCGTGGTCGGTTTGGAACCGGCTGCGGGCGCCGTCGTTTCAATTACGACTGGCACATTCTCAGCGACATTCAGACGTTTCTTGAGATCCAAGATGAGGACTGCGTTGGTCTGACCGTCAGCATTGGTCTCGATCCGAGGCTGACCTTGCACGGTTTCGTGCACAACACCGTTCACGGAAATGGTGTATTCGCCCGCAGGGAACTGAGTGGCCTTCCCACCGACACCGCCCGTGCGGAGAATCAGCCGGTTACCTGTCAAAGCAGGTTGGGAATTGGCGCTGCCTTGGGTGTTCGTGATCATCCGGACACCATCGTCATCGTCCCATTTCGTAAAGGCGAGACCGCGGACGCCGGCCGCAAAAGCCACTGAGGCGGTGTTTCCTGCAATCTGCGGGACAGCCACAGATCCAAACGTGAGGGACACCGCCATGGCGGTGGCCAAAAGGCTTGAGTTTTTTCGTGGACGAGAATTGGGCAGAGGAGATGTTTTTTGAGTGGGCATCCAGTGGCTCCGAGCTATGAACAAGCAAACAGTAGAGGACAAAAGTGATTGTATTTCAGTGGAGAACCGCCGACAACCGTTTGTCCCGCAATCTAATAAAAAGTTCGTTACACGTAACAGAATCTGCATTGCATTTTCATTACGCGTAACGCAAATGCGTTACAGTTCGGTTCATGTCCGAACTTGACCTCGCGGCTTTGATCGACCTGCTGCTCAGCATCGGCACCGATACCTGGAATATCGAGGCCAAGGATGCCTCCGGTGGGCTGCCGACCTCACTTGATGAGACCCTCAGTGCGTTCGCGAATATGCCCGATGGCGGTGTCATCGTCCTCGGCCTCGCCGAAGAAGACGGGCAGATGCGCGTCCGCGGGGTTGCAAATGCGAAGGACCTGGCAGCCGGGCTTGGCACCAAGGCGCGCGAGCGCATTCACCCTCCAGTGCAGCTTGGGGCCGTGCAAATCGCCACCATCGACGGGAAGCAAGTTGTAGGTTGCGTAATTCCTCCGCAACCACCCGAGCGCCGACCATTTCGGGTCGGGGCCAATGGTCCTGCCTTCACACGATCGAGCGATGGCGATCACGAATTGAGCCGAGAGGAGGAGCTCTACCTCACCTCCCAGCGCAGCCAGCCAACCCACGACCGGCAACCGGTCGAAGGAGCGGACGTGGACCGCGACCTGGTGCCGGAGCTGCTGGAACAGTACCTGAGTGCAGAGCAGCGAAGTTCGCGCCGCCTCCAGGGGATGAGCCGTGACGAACTGCTCGTGCGTACAAACGTCGTCGACCACGAGACTGGTCTACCGACGGTTGCTGCGGTGTACGCGATGGGGCTCCACCCGCAGCAGTTCCTCCCGCACACGGCCGTGAAGGCGCACGCGAGAGGTGACGGGCAGAACACCGGCCTGCGTCTCACCGACCACGATGAGTTCACCGGCCCTATTCCCGATCTCCTCGAATCAGCCGAGTCATGGGCCCGCAAGCACCTGATGCGCGGGGTCGCGTTTCGCGATGGCCACGGGTTCGACGCTCCCGAAATCCCGGCCGTCGCGCTGAGAGAAGTTATCGCCAACGCGCTCGTTCACCGCGACCTTTCCGTTGCCAGCTTCGGCAGCTACCCGATGCTGGTCAAACTGCCGATGAAGTTTATCGTTGAGAATCCCGGTGGGTTGTGGGGCCTGACAGAACGCGAGCTTGGCAAGACAAGCCCGCGGGCGAAAAACGCAGTGCTGTACCGCATGTGTTCCGCAATCAGGACCGAGGACGGCAAGCGAGTCATTGAAGGACATGCCACCGGGATTCCCGAAGTGCGGCGAAGCCTCCGCGACGCTTTCCTTCCGGCACCCTATTTCAAAGACGAAGTAATCAAGTTCAAGGTGCTGCTGACCTCGTCGAGCATGCTGTCAGAGGAAGATAGGAACTGGCTTTCCCAGCAGCCTGGAGCCAACGTGATGTCTGTCGCGCAGAAACACGCGCTTGTAGCAATGCGGCACGGTGCGGAACTGACGAACTCCGCTTACCGCAATGAGTTCCCGATGGATTCGGTTCAGGCCCGGGACGAACTCCAGGAGCTGGTCCGCTTTGGGTTAGCCGAGCAGGTTGGGACCGGAAGAGGGACCGCGTACCGCCAGAGTGGGAGCGGCCAAGCGGAACTGCCGGTCCGTGCTGTCGGCGAAACTGCAACGAACGAACAGCGAGTGCTCGACTCGTTACAGCAGACTGGCCACCCTCTGAGCAGACGCGAGCTGGCTTTATCTACCGGGCTAAGCGAAAGCCAGGTGTACCGAGCCCTGAAAAACATCGATGGCCTCCAGCAGGGCCCGGCGCCCCATGACGGCAGAGTGGTCGTCTACTGGGTGTGATGTGGAGGCTGCCGGCGCGGACCGGAGGTCGTCGAGAAGCAAAAGCCCCGACCCACACTCCGCGGAGTATAAGTCGGGACTTATTGGTGCCCGGGGGGGGACTTGAACCCCCACGTTCTTGCGAACACTGGCACCTGAAGCCAGCGCGTCTGCCAATTCCGCCACCCGGGCGGGCGACTTGATTAATATAGAACGCAGCTCACAAAAACTACAAATCGCCAGCGCACACCGCCTTTTATCCCGCGTCTGCAACGGGGCCGACACGCTGCGCGGATAGGTGGTGTCGGGTGCGGCACCTATACTGTCCGGGTTACTTAAATTCTGATGTGAAGAAAGGAGGTGCGCAGGAAATGGCAGTGATGGACAGGCTGGCAAAGCTGGATAGTTCCCTGCAGCGCGGCTTGGATAATTCCATGGCGGCGCTGTTCGGCGGCAAGGTTGTGCCTGAAGAAATCGAGGAGCTGGTCAAGCAGGAAGCCCAGGACTCGCTGGTGGTCACGGACAGGGACGAGTATGTCGCCCCGAACGTGTACGCGGTGGGTGTGTCTTCGAAGGACTTGGAGAACCTGTCGCAGAACCGCGATCTTCCTGTGGACCTCGCCGATCAACTCATGCGCTACGTGCGCAACAAACAATGGTTTTTGGATGGCCCTGTTGTTGTGCGTATCGCGGAGGAGTCGGGTCTGCGCACTGGCCAGCTCCGGGTGTCTAGCTACATCGACACCATGCCGGATGTGGTCAGCGGCTTCGACGCCATCGTGGCGGAGCCGAAGAAGCGCAAGGCCTCGCGCTCGCAATTGAAGGAGGATGCAATGTCCGAACCTAACGCCAACCAGCCGCAGGACCCGCAGGCTGCCGCCAACCCTGAGGCAACCACGGTGAGCCTGCTGCTTCAGGACGGCTCGTCGCGCACGTACCTGGTCCACGAGGGCTCCAACATCCTGGGCCGCTCCAACGATTCGGACTTCCGCCTGCCGGACACCGGTGTCTCGCGCCAGCACGCGGAGATCACCTGGGACGGCCAGGTGGCGGTGTTGGTGGATCTGCAGTCCACCAACGGCACCACGGTCAACGACGAGCCGGTGGAGAACTGGATGCTGGCGGACGGCGACGTGATCACGCTGGGGCACTCCAATATTGAGGTGCGCATCGTCGGCAGTCAGGACCAGCCGCAGGCCGGTGCGAACGAGCCGCAGTTCACGGACTCGGTGGCGCACCCCAGCACCGAATACTTCCGCCCGTAAGAAGGGTTTGCCATGGACTCGACCATGATCCTCAGCGCCCGCTTCGGCCTTCTGGCCTTGCTCTGGGTGTTCATTTTCCTGGTGATGTGGACGCAGAGGAAGGATGTGGTGTCGGCGGGTGGCGCGGTGCGTCGTCAAGCAAGTGCCTCCGCCCCCGCCCCCAGGGAGAAGGTGCGCACCCTTGCGGTAGTTGAGGGGCCGCTGCAAGGCTCCCATATGGAAATTGCCAGCTTAGAAGACTTGACTGTCGGCAGAGCGGGAGACAACGATTTCCAGCTGGGCGACGATTTCGCCTCCTCGCGCCACGCGCGCCTGTTCCGCAGGGGCAGCGACTGGTTCGTGGAGGACCTGGATTCGCGCAACGGCACCTTCGTCAACGGGGTGCGCATTGATCAGCCTGAGCGGGTGACCGTGGGCACGGACATGAAGATGGGACGCACGATTGTGAGGCTGATGCCGTGAAGCTCGCGCTAGATTTCGTGGCCGTGTCCGACCGGGGCCTGGTCCGCGGCAACAACGAGGACTCTGCCTACGCGGGCCCGCACCTGCTGGTGCTTGCGGACGGCATGGGCGGCCACGCCGCCGGCGAGGTGGCCAGCCAGCTCATGGTCGAGCACCTCGAGCACCTGGACCGCGACCCCGAGGACGCGGACATGCTCGCGCTTTTGGGCGCGGCGGCCGAGGACGGCAACGCCTCCATCGAGGCCTCCGTGGCCGAGCACCCCGAGCAGGCCGGTATGGGCACCACCCTGACCGCGACGATGTTCAACGGCCGCGAGCTCGGTCTGATCCACGTGGGCGACTCCCGGGGCTATCTGCTTCGCGACGGCGAGCTCCGCCAGCTCACCGTCGACGACACCTTCGTCCAGTCGTTGGTCAACGACGGCAAACTCGCACCCGAGGACGTCTCGTCGCACCCGCAGAAGTCCCTGATTTTGAAGGCGTACACCGGCCGGGCAGTGGAGCCGCACCTGGAGCTGATCCAGGTCCAGCCGGGCGACCGGATCCTGCTGTGCTCCGACGGGTTGAGCGACCCGGTGACCCAGCAGACCATCCAACTCGCGCTCGGCGACGGCACCCCGGAGATGGCGGCGAACCGCCTGATCGAGCTGGCGCTGCGCTCCGGCGGGCCCGACAACGTCACCGTCGTGGTGGCGGAGGTCGTGGAGGCCGCGGAGGGCGATGCGGCCCGCGAGACCCGCGCCGTGGTCAGGGCCGGCGCGCTGGACCCGGGCTACGAGTCCTCCCACCCGGACTCGGCCGCCTCGCGCGCAGCAGCGCTGTTGCGCAAGTCCGAGACCATCACCCCGGACCACAACCGGGCCAAGCTCCAAGACGCGGACGCGTCCGACGACGAGGAGGGCCACACTAGCGGCGCTGTCGGTGTCACAGGGAAGAAGCAGCCGTCGTCGGTGTGGCCTTGGGTCGTCGCAACGCTTGTGCTTCTGCTGGTGCTCGCGGTGGCGGGCGTGATGTGGTCGCAGTCCCGCGCCACCGACGAGTACACGCTGAAGGTGCAGGACTCCGGCGAGTTCGTGGTGCAGCACACCACCCGCGACAACCTGTTCGCGGACGCGAAAACCGAGGACATCCAGCGCGCCTGCCTGAACACCAAGGGCGACCTGCGCGTGATTTCCAAGGACACCAAGCCGGGCGATTGCAGCATCTTTACCACCGAAGACTTGCCGCAAGACAAGCGCGAGGTCGCGGACGTCACCGGCTCCTACGACGACGTATTAGCCAAGCTGAATGAGTTGGCGGATCAGGCGCTGCCGGCCTGCACGGACAAGAAGAGCGCCGACGAGGGCAAGTGCCGGGAGGTGCGATGAGCCGCCTAGTATCCCGCAGCCGCGAGCTGCTCCTCCTGCTGTTCACCACAGGCCTGCTAGCCCTCATGCTCTTTGGCTTAGAGACGAGCCAAGGGCGCACCCTGTCCACCGAGATGCTCTACATCATCGGCGGGTTCATGGGCGTCTACGCCATCGCACACGTAGCCATCGCGTTCTTGGCACCGCACGCGGACCAGGTGATGCTGCCCGTGGTGGCGCTGCTCAACGCCGTGGGCCTGGTGGTGATCTACCGCCTTGACCTGGCAGAACGCCCCGGCTACGGGCCGCTGGCGGAGCGCCAGATGCTGTGGTCCTTAGTCGGCGTGGGGCTGATGGTGCTCACGCTCATTGTCATCCGCGACCACAAGTCCCTGTCGCGCTACTCCTACCTGCTGGGCCTGGTTGGCCTGATTCTGTTGGCCCTGCCGCTGGTGTGGCCGCAGCCCCCGGGGTATGAGGAAGCGCGCATCTGGCTGTGGCTCGGGCCGTTTTCCATCCAGCCCGGCGAGTTTTCCAAGATCCTGCTGTTGATCTTCTTCGCCCAGCTGCTGGCCCAGAAGCGCGCCCTGTTCACCGTCGCCGGCAAGCGCTTCTTGGGCATGACCTTCCCCCGCCTGCGCGACCTCGCGCCGATCCTCATGGTGTGGGCCATCGCCATTTTGATCATGGGCATCTCCAACGACTTCGGCCCGGCGCTGTTGCTGTTCGCCACCGTGCTGGGCATGGTCTACTTCGCCACCAGCCGCGCCTCCTGGCTGTTCATCGGCGTCGGCCTGGTGGCCGTCGGCGGCTACGCCGTCTACCAGGTCAGCTCCAAGATCCAGGAGCGCGTGTCCAACTTCATCGACCCGTTCGCGGACTTCGACGGCATTGGCAACCAGCCCGCCAACGCGCTGATCGGCCTGAGCTGGGGCGGCATCACTGGCACCGGCTTGGGCTACGGCCACCCGGAGCTGGTGCCGGTGGCGCACTCCGACTACATCCTGGCCGCCCTCGGCGAGGAGCTGGGGTTTGTGGGCATCGCCGCGGTGCTGTGCCTGTTCGCGGTGTTTATCACCCGCGGGTTCCGCACCGCCATGCAGGCGCGCGACTCCTACGGCAAGCTGCTCGCCTCCGGGTTGGCGCTGACCATTGCCATCCAGATCTTCGTGGTCGCCGGCGGCGTGTCCGCCATGCTGCCCATGACGGGCCTGACCACGCCGTTCATGTCCGCCGGCGGCTCGTCAGTGATGGCCAACTACATCCTGCTGGGGCTGCTGCTGCGCATCTCCAACAGCGCCAACCGCCCCGCGGACTACGACGCCGTCGCCGCGGGCACGGCGCGTCCTGAGGCGGTGGGTGCACGATGAACAAGTCCATCCGCTACGGCGCCGTGGTCGCGCTGCTGATGATCGCGGCGCTTTTGGTCAACTTCACCGTGGTGCAGGGCCTTCGCGAAGACGAGTACGCGCAGAACCAGCACAACTCGCGCATCCTCATGGACCTCAAGCGCACCAACCGCGGCGACATCGTCGCTGGCGAGACCGTGCTGGCGCAGAGCCACCGCGACGAAGAGACTGGCTTCTACCAGCGCGCCTACCCCAACATGCCGTGGTCGTTTGCTCCCATCGTGGGGTTTGTCTCCGACCAGTTCGGCACCTCCCAGCTGGAGGCCACCCACAACGGCGACCTCACCGGCGACTCCGGCACCGCCTCGCGCTTCCTGCGCACCGGGCTCGAGGACGGCAAGAAGGGCGACACCGTCGATCTGACGCTGGACCCGAACCTGCAGGCCTTCTCGTACGACCAGCTGGCCAAGCCGGGTTTTGATGGTGCGGTGGTGGCCGTGAGGCCGTCGACAGGCGAGGTGCTCTCCATGGCCTCGACCCCCAGCTACGACCCGAACGGCATCGCGGACCCGGCCACTGCCGAGGACGCCTGGGCCGAGGCCACCGGCAACCCCGCGAACCCGCTGCTGAACCACGCGGCGCAGGAGCAGCTGCCGCCGGGCTCGATCTTCAAGATCATCACCACCGCCGCGGGCCTGAGAAACGGCTTCACGCCGGAATCGCCACTGACCGGCGAGGCGCAGACGATCCTGCCGGGCACGGACAACATCCCGCTGACCAACTACGGTGGCCAAGCCTGCGCCGGCGGCGGGCAGGTGCCGCTGCGCACCGCGTTCGCCCTGTCCTGCAACACCGCGTTCGTGCAGATGGGCCTCGCCGTCGGCCCGGACGCGCTGCGCGACGCCGCCGCCCGCTTCGGCGTGGGCGAGCGCTACAACCTGGGCCTGCCGAATGCGGCCGGCTCGCTGGGCGACCTGCCCGGCGGCGCCGAGGTGGCCCAGTCCGCCATCGGCCAGCGCGACGTGACCATGACCGCGCTGCAGGCCGCGATGATGTCTGCGACCATCGCCAACAAGGGCAAGCGCATGGAACCGCACGTCGTGCGGCAGGTGCGCAACGCCGACGGCAAGGTGGTGCACGAAACCGAGCCGGTGGAACTCAACGAGGCCGTAACAGAACAAGAAGCCGCGACGATCACGGACTTGATGTTCGCGTCCGAGCGGTGGACTTGGGGCTACGACGGCAACGGCTTCGCCTCCAAGACCGGCACGGCCGAGCACGCCGAAGGCGCCGCCCCGCACGTGTGGTACGTCGCCTTCGACCCGGCCAAGGACGTCGCCGTTGCCGTGGTGGTGAAAAACGGCGGCAACCTCGGCGAGGCCGCTACCGGCGGCCAAGTCGCCGGACCGATCGGACGCGCCGTGCTGCGCGCAGCACCCGCCGCCCCCGCACCCGTGGAAGGAGCACAGTAGATGAACACCGAAAACCGCGAGGACCTGCAACAGCTCGTCGGCGACGGCTACCAGCTGCAGTGGATCATCGGCCACGGCGGCATGTCCACCGTGTGGCTGGCAGACGACCTGGCCAACGAGCGCGAGGTGGCCATCAAGGTGCTGCGGCCAGAGTTCAGCTCCAACGCGGAGTTCCTCGCCCGCTTCCGCAACGAGGCGTTGAGCGCCCAGGGCATCAACTCCGACAACGTGGTGGCCACCTACGACTACCGCGAGGCAGACACCGACGCGGGCTTCACCGTCTGCTACATCATCATGGAGTACATCCGCGGCGAGTCGCTCGCGGACCTCATCGCCCGCGAGGGCCAGCTGGATGAGGCGCTGGCTCTCGACGTGCTGGAGCAGGCCGCCCACGGCCTGGCCGTGATCCACCGCATGGGGCTGGTGCACCGCGACATCAAGCCGGGCAATCTCATGCTCACCCAGCACGGGCAGGTGAAAATCACGGACTTCGGCATCGCCAAGGCCGCCGCGGCCGTGCCCCTGACCCGCACGGGCATGGTGGTGGGCACCGCCCAGTACGTCTCCCCCGAGCAGGCCCAGGGTATGAAGGTCACCGCGGCGTCCGACGTCTACTCGCTCGGCGTGGTGGGCTACGAGCTGCTCTCCGGCAAGCGCCCCTTCACCGGCGACTCGTCGGTGTCCGTGGCGCTCGCGCATGTGTCCGCCGAGCCGCCCGCGCTGCCCATTTCTGTCTCTGCCCCGGCGCGCGAGCTCATCGAGATCGCCCTGCGCAAGGACCCCGGCCAGCGCTTCCGCGACGGCAACGAGTTCCAGCTGGCCGTCTCCCAGGTCCGCCAGGGCCTGCGTCCCGCCCAGCCCGGCGGCCACACCCAGGTCGTGGCCACCGAGCCGTCCGCGACCGCGTCCACCCAGATGCTGGCCAGCGTCGCCGAGGAACGCACCTCCCGCCCCGAGGGCGCCTACCCGCCGTCCGCGGCCAGGGCCGTTGCTTCTCGACGTCCTCCGGCTCCCCCCGCCCCATCCCGCGCCGCGACACCAGCGCCGCGCGAACGCGAACCGGAAAAGAAGTTGTCTGCGGCAGGGCCGGTGATCTCCGGAATCTTGCTGCTCGCGCTTCTGGCCGGCGGCGCCGCCTGGGCGTACACCGAGGGCGTGTTCGACCGCTTCACCGGCGGCGGCACCCCCACCACCCCGCGGCCCACCATGAGCGCAGCCACGCCGACGCAGGCGGAAGAAGACACCGAGGATCCGGTCACCGAAACCACCACCCAGCGCGAGCGCACCACCATCACGGAGCCGCGCAACCCGGGCACCCTGCGCTTCGAGGAGTCCGAGGCCGACAACTCCCCCGCCCCGGCGGAGCCGTCCGCCGAGCCGTCCGCCCCGTCCGCCGACGCCGAAACATCAGCGCCGGCGCATTCATCGGCGGCGGCTCCGACGCCTTCGGGTGGGGCGCTGGACGGTGGGACGTCGATAGGCAATCAGCCCGAGGTCACGAACGAGCCTGCCCCTGCGGTAGAATTGCCCAACCTTGATAGCTTGCTCGGAGGTGGCAGGTAAATGCTGATCGCGGACCGGTACGAACTCGGCGACATCATCGGCACCGGCGGCATGTCGGACGTGTATGCCGCCACCGACGTGTCCCTTGGGCGCGAAGTCGCCGTGAAGATGTTGAAAATCGACATGGCGCGCGACGAAAACTTCCGCGAACGCTTCCGCCGCGAAGCGCAAAACTCCGCGCGCCTGAACCACCCCAACATCGTCTCGGTCTACGACACCGGCTCCGTGGAAACCTCCGGCGTGGACGTGCCCTACATCGTCATGGAGCTCGTCCACGGCATGAACCTGCGCGATATCGTGCGCAACGAAGGGCCGCTGAGCCCCGAGCGCGCCGCGAAGCTGCTGCTGCCGGTCACCCGGGCACTGCAGGCCAGCCACGACGCAGGCATCATCCACCGCGACATCAAGCCCGCCAACATCATGGTCACCAACACCGGTGCCGTGAAGGTCATGGACTTCGGCATCGCGCGTGCGCTGGATGATTCCACCTCCGCGATGACGCAAACCTCCGCCGTCATCGGCACCGCGCAGTACCTCTCCCCCGAGCAGGCCCGCGGCAAGGCTGCCGACGCGCGCAGTGACGTCTACGCGCTCGGCTGCGTGATGTACGAATCGGTCACCGGGGTCCCGCCGTTTGAAGGCGAGTCCCCGTTCGCCGTGGCCTACCAGCACGTCCAGGAAGACCCGGTGCCGCCGTCCGAGCGCATCAACGCGCCGCTGTCGGACAACGAGGCCGTCAACGTCGACTCCGTCATCCTCACCGCGATGGCGAAACACCCCGCCGACCGGTACCAGACCGCCGACGAAATGGGCGCTGACCTCGCGCTTCTGGAGCGCGGCAACGTCACCACCGCCGCCCGCAACCACCTCGCCGCCGCGGAGGAGGACGCAGGCTCCCACGCCATCGACGCGCAGTACCCGCCGTCCCAGGACCACACGGTCGTAGTCGGGGATGTGGTGCGCGAACCTATGGTGCGTCGAGAAGCATCTGCCGCCTCCTCCGGGCACACGCGCTACGCCGACCACCGCGCCGCCAACGAGAAAACCTCCTCCAACTGGCTGAAGTGGCTCTCCGCGCTGCTCGGACTGCTGCTCGCCGCCGCGGTGTGCTGGTTCGTCTACGACTACTTCTCCGTAAACAAAGACAACAACGGCCCGGCCATCACCCAAGAGGAAATGGTCCCCGTGCCCGAACTCGCGGACATGCCGCGCAACGACGCCGTCCGCAAACTCGAACACCTCGGCTTTTCCGTCTCCGTCATGGAAGAACCCAGCCCCGACATCAAACGCGGCAACGTGATCTCCACCAACCCCGCCGCCGGCTCCGAGCTCAAGCGCGGCACCCAGATCACCCTGACCGTCTCCTCCGGCAAGGAGATGACCGACGTGCCGGACGTGACCAACCTGACCGCCGAAGAAGCCATCGAAGAGCTGAAGAAGGCCGGGCTGGAGCTCAACCCCAACGTGCGCCGCGAATCCAGCGCCAACATCGACGAAGGCATCGTCCTGTCCCAGCAGCCCGCCGGCGGCACCCAGATTGCCAAGGGCTCGCGCATCGCCATCACCGTCTCCTCCGGGCCGGAGATGGTGCAGGTGCCGTCCCTGGTTGGGCTGAACGTCGAGCAGGCCACCGCCACCCTGTCCTCCCTGCAGCTGCGCTCCACCGTCACCAGCGTGGACTCGCCGAAACCGGAGGGCCAGGTGCTCGCCGTCGCCGGTGAAAACACCGACGTGGAATCCGGCACCACCATCGAGCTGCGCGTCTCCAACGGCATGCTCATGAACATGCCGGAGATCACCCGCCAAAGCCCCGAGGAAGCCGAGAAGGCGCTCCGCGACGCCGGCTGGAACGGCCGCCTCGTGGCGGGACCGACGGTGCCCACCGGCGCGCTTGTGGACGACGGCCTGATCGGCCACCAGGAAGTCGACGCCGGCGAAACCATCCGCAAGGACCAAGCCATCGGCTACAACCTGTGGAAGTTCGACGCTGGCAAACTCATCCCGCAGAATAACGCGGCCGCGCCGCAGGCTGATACAGTTCAACCCCAGAACGCGAACAACGCGCTGCGGAATGTGCAGCGCGGGCTCGGGCTTTAGACGTCGATAAGCACGACGCATTGGCCCGCACACACCAAGGGAGCGCACATGCCTAAAGCAAAAGTAACCAAAGACCCCATCCGCCCAGCTAGCAGCACCTCCGCCGGCACCACGCGCACGCCGGTGAAGGTCAACACCGGCGGCACCCCAGTCTGGTACAAGGTGATCATGTTCGGGCTGATGATCTTCGGCCTGGCCTGGCTGATCCTCTACTACCTCGCTGGCGACCAGCTTGCGTGGCTCGGGCAGCTTGGGCCGTGGAACTACGCCATCGGCTTTTCGGGCATGATCCTCGGTCTGCTGATGACCATGGGTTGGCGGTAGTTCTTCTTCGGGGGTTTTGAGTTGGGGGTTGTGTGAAATCGGATTGTGGCAAATATTTGCCGCAATCCGATTTTTGCTTTGGCGGGGGTTCGAGGCTGAACGCATTCCTAGAGGGACCTGAGAAGCCGATTTATGCGACACATCACTGTATTTAAATAGCGCGATAGATTGCGCCGGGGTTTTACCCACAAATAACAGTATTAATACTGGTGAGCTGGCTTTCGCGACATGTCAATTACTTTAGTTTGACCCCGGATTGGGTGGATTGTTCAACAATATTATGACTCTTCCTTGGCAAGTGACTAGGTGTTATATGAGAGCTCCTCGCTGAGAGGTTGAGAAGCCCGTCCCCTGAAGAATCCACAATTGTTTCCCCGAAAGGAACGCCAAATGCGCGCATTCCGCATCGCTGGTGCCGCCAAGGCCGCGATCGCAGCCGTCGCCGCTGTCGCAATCGCAGGCTCCGGCATCACCGCCACCGCCCAGACCTTCGAAGAGTCCTACCCGGAGACCCCGGCAACCAACTCCGCGCTGCCGATCATCCACACCTACCGCGGCTCGGATCACCTGAAGGCGAACATCCTCAACCCGCGCCCGGTGTGCAACTCCACCGAGGACTACCGCACCATCGTGTACAAGGTGAAGGACAACTTCCTGCCGGTGGGCACCATCTCCACCACCAACCTGTCCGACAGTGCCATCCCGCTGTCCCAGGACCTGTCCCGCACCCAGACCATCTCCGCCTCCGTCAACGGCTCCAAGACCGAGACTCTGACGCTCGGCGGCTCCGGCTCGAAGGACGGCCTTCAGGGCAACATCGGCTACTCCCTGGCCAAGTCCCTGGGCTGGGACGTCTCCGGCTCCCTGTCCTGGTCCGTCGGCCAGAAGATCGGCCCGTACGACGTGCCGGCCGGCAACACCGGCGAGGCCACCTACGGCTTCCGCACCGTCACCATGACCGGCACCCAGCAGCGCTGCCGCCCGAACGGCACCTGGGCTACCCCGACCGCCTGGATCGCCAACATGCCGATCAAGAACGAGGTCCGCGTCAAGAACTACTCCACCCCGGCCGGCTCCTGGGCGCCGAACAAGGGCGCACAGGTCACCGACACCGTGGAGAACCCGAACCCGGCGTACAACGAGGACGTCAAAAAGATCGAGACGGGTGCAAACCTTGACGACGTCACCGTGGTCGACAACGACGAAGCCACCGACGTGACCAACAACGACATCGCGAACGAGGGCGCAGAGGTCATCAACGAGGTCGAGGAAAAGGCTGCTGACGAGGTCAACGAAGTCGTCGATAAGCAGGCAGATGCCCAGCGCGACCTGGACCTCCAGCCGTACTTCACCACCTCCTCCTGGAAGGTGCCGGGCGCCGCTGGCTCCGTCGCACTGCGCGTGAAGAACACCGGCGCGAAGCGCTACTGGGGCGAATTCCCGGCCCTGACCTTCCGCGTCGAGGTCGGCACCGAGGCAGGCCCGGAGGGCGTTGACCGCCTGATCACCACCACCCAGTACAACGGCACCCACATCCGCGACCTGGGCTACGACTTCGACCGCGGCATCCGCACCTTCGAGGTCACCCTGTCCAACCCGATCCTCGCCGGCGACGAGATGCTGCTGGGCGCATTCTCCTTCGGCGACGGCAAGACCAAGGAAGGCCGCCTGTACAACTACATGAAGGTCACCCAGACCGGCCGCCTCGCAGGCGACACCTCGTTCTACAACGACCAGGACGTGGACTCCCGCGACGTGACCGTCTCCGACTTCGGCAAGAAGATCCGCGGCGTGTTCTAAAGCACTGCTGAATAGCGCGAAAGCCCGTCGAGTCTGTTGCGGACTCAACGGGCTTTTTTATGTGCGGGGACTAGTTCTCCTTCTCAGCGCGCTTCTTGGCGAAGGACTCGCGGACCTTCTTCTCCAGGTCGGCGTCGACCTTGCCCCAGTACTCGTAGACGCGCTCCTCGACGTCCTTGTGCTTAATCGCCATCATCTTGTTGGTGATGTTGTGGACGAAGCGCTCCTTCTCCGCGTCGTCGAACACGTCGCGGTAGAGCGTGCCAGCCTGGCCGAAGTCGTCGTCCTCGGCGTGCTTGACGTACGCCTCGCGCACCAGGTCAGTGCCCTCCGGATCCGGGTTGACGTAGAGGTTCTCCGCCTGGCCGTAGTCGGTGAAGTTGGAGGAGGAATCCTCGTTGTTGTCCAGGTAGCCGGCGCCCTTCTCGGTGCGGTTGGGCACGTAGTTCGGCTCGTTCTCCTCGTTGAAGAAGTAGGCCATGTTGCCACGCTCGGAGTAGGTGTTCACGTCGTTGAGCGGGCGGTTGACCGGCAGGTCCTTGTAGTTCGCACCGATGCGGTGGCGCTGCTGGTCCGAGTACGCGAACACGCGGGCCTGCAGCATGCGGTCCGGCGACAGGCCCACGCCCGGCACCAGGTTGGCCGGATCGAGCGCGAGCTGCTCAATCTGCGCGTGGTAGTTCTTCGGGTTGCGGTTGAGCACGAAGTAGCCCACCGGGATCAGCGGGTAGTCCTTCTGCGACCACGTCTTGGTCAGGTCGAACGGGTTGAAGCGGTAATCCTTCGCCTCCTCGAACGGCATGATCTGCACCTTGACGTCCCAAATCGGGTAGTCGCCGTCCGCGATGGCGTTGAACAGGTCCGCGCGCTGGAAGTCCGGGTCGGTGCCGGCCTTCTCGGTGGCCTCCTCGTCGGTGAAGCACTCCCAGCCCTGGCGGGTCTTGAAGTGGTACTTCACCCACACCGGAGTGCCCTCCTCGTTGATCCACTGGAAAGTGTGGGAGCCGAAACCGTCCTGGTGGCGCGACGTCTTCGGGGTGCCACGGTCGCCCATCAGGTAGGTCACCTGGTGCGCGGACTCCGGCGTGCGCGTCCAGAAATCCCACTGCATCTCATCATCGCGCAGGCCCGAGTTGGGCTGGCGCTTCTGGGAGTGGATGAAGTCTGGGAACTTAATGCCATCGCGCAGGAAGAACGTCGGGGTGTTGTTTCCCACGATGTCGTAGTTGCCGTCCTCCGTGTAAAAACGCAGCGCGAAACCGTGCACGTCGCGCCACGTATCCGGGGAACCAGCCTCGCCCGCCACGGTGGAAAAACGCGCCGCCATCGGGGTGACGGTGCCCGGCTGGAACAGCTTCGCCTTCGTGTACTTGGACACGTCCTCCGTGATGTGCAGCTCGCCGAAGGCGCCGTGGCCCTTCGCGTGCGGGATGCGCTCAGGCACGTTCTCCCTGTTGAAGTGCGCCAGTTTTTCCATCATGTGGACGTCGTTAAGCACATTGGCTCCCTGGCGCCCCTGAGTGACCGAAATGTGCTCCGAGGCGACCGGCTGCCCGCCCAGCTCGGTGGTGCGGCCCTTGCCTGCGGGGCGATCGCCCCTGGAGACGATCTCTTCCGCCTTGCTCTGATCAGCCATTGCTCACTCCTTGGATCGTTGGTTGCGTACGTCCCCACCCTAGGCATTTTCATGGGCGCGCGAGTTTCCACGACTACCGCTCCCCGAGAAGTGACTCCACCCTGCGCAATTCGTCGTAAACGTCCCGCTGGTCATAGGTGAAACCACCGGACCAGGCCAGCTCTTTCAACGCATCATCAGTTGGCTCCTCCATTCCCAAGGATTCCGCCAACTGTGCACGCAAGCTGCGTCGACGCTCTCGCAGCTCCGTATTGGTAAAGCGGCGCACCTGAAGCTTCATCAGACTCACCTTCCTTTCTTTGGCCTTGATCTTGGTTAACGAGCTCGACACCAACTCGCCGTTGTTCGAACGATATCTATCCACACCTGTGGATAACTCTGTGCACAACTCCACAGGGCAGTGGAATGTGCTGGTTTGCTTTCGAAAACGCCACGTTCCTTCGGCGTGTCATTTTCGCTGTTCGACGTGTCGTTCGACGAGTTACACGCGTGTAGTTATCCACACTGTGGACAACCGCTGTGGATAACTTGAAAGGTCTGGTTAAAGGTCAAAAAGTGTGTCTGGAATCGGCGATTTCTGGGGCTTGACCTCGGCGTTTCAGGAAAATATATGGTTCGGGAATTTCCGCCTTCCTTTCGGACTGTAAATTCTCGGTTTGCGGCGGCGATCTGGTAGAGCTTGATCACTCAGCCCGCGTGTAAACCCAAAAAGAAGACCCTAGCCGGGCTTTCGCTGGCTAGGTGTTCAAAAGACCGAAATGGTAGCGGTGTGGTGAGTATCCGGTAGCGGCTGAGTGAGTACCCGGTAGCGGAGGCTCACCCGGGCTCGGCACCGGCGGCGAGCCGGTCAAGGATTCTGGGA